>DATCXQ010000664.1:0-3757 GCA_036565725.1 Blastocatellia bacterium | reverse complement strand
GTCTGCCCCGGCGCCGAGGACCCGCCGCTTCGGGACAGACCTGCGTGTCTGCCCCTACGCTGGATTGCCTGGTTGCATTTATTTCTCAATGACCATAAACCCACAGCTAAATTCACCCCGTCGCTACGCGACGAAGGAAATGCGCCTTTTGCGCAAAGATCTGGGTGATGAGAAGACAAACAGGTCTGCCCCTAGGCTGTTGACGTTTTTGACATATCAAAGCTAGCATTGCCGCCGCGTCAAGGCCTCAATAAAGGGGAAACAGCAAAATAAAGGAAGATAAGGTTTATGCGTCGTTCAAGACTGGCTGTCATTGTGATGGTTCTTGCTCTTGCGGTTCTGAATTCGCGCGTCTCGCAGACGGCTCAGGAGGCGACCCCTGAGAAAATAAAGCCGGCGGACGTGGACGGCGCCAGGATCGTCGGCGCCGACCGCGAGCCTGGAAACTGGATGAGCCACGGGCGCGATTACGGCGAACAGCGATTCAGCCCGCTAAAGGAAGTCAACGAGGAGAATGTCGGCTCGCTCGGACTGGCGTGGTATTACGACCTCGATACGGATCGCGGGCAGGAGGCCACGCCGATCGTCGTTGACGGCGTGATGTATGTCTCCAGCGCGTGGAGCAAGGTCTTCGCGCTCGACGCCGCGACCGGCGCTCGGCTCTGGTCATACGATCCGAAAGTCCCCCCCGAATGGGCCGTGAACGCCTGCTGCGACGTCGTCAATCGCGGCGTGGCAGTGTGGAATGGGAAGGTCTTCGTGGGTACGCTGGACGGAAGGCTGGTGGCGCTCGACGCCGCGACCGGCAAGCAGGTCTGGGAGACGCTGACGATTGACCGCAATTTCCGCTACACCATCACCGGCGCGCCGCGCATAGCCAAGGGCAAGGTCTTCATCGGCAACGGCGGCGCTGAGATGGGCGTGCGCGGTTATGTATCGGCCTACGACGCCGAGACGGGCAAGATGTCGTGGCGCTTCTACACGGTGCCCGGCGATCCTTCAAAGCCCTTCGAGAACAAAGCCCTCGAAAGCGCGGCCAAGACCTGGACGGGCGAGTGGTGGAAATTTGGCGGCGGCGGTACGGTGTGGGATTCCATCGTCTACGACCCGGAGTTTGACCTTCTCTACATCGGCGTGAGCAACGGGTCGCCGTGGAACAGGCGGATCCGCAGTCCGGGCGGAGGCGACAATCTCTTCCTCTCGTCAATCGTCGCGCTCAAGCCTGACACAGGGGAATATGTCTGGCACTTTCAGGAGACCCCGGGCGAGATGTGGGATTACACGGCCTGCCAACAGATTACGCTGGCCGATCTCACTATTGAGGGCCGCGCGCGAAAAGCGATCTTGCACGCGCCTAAGAACGGGTTCTTTTACGCGCTCGACCGCGCGAACGGCTCATTGATCTCCGCGAAGCCATTCACGCAAGTCAATTGGGCGAGCGGCATTGATATGAAGACGGGACGCCCCATCGAGACGGCGATCGCGCGATACGCCGGGAACGAACCGGCGCTAATCGTTCCCGGCCCGCTTGGCGCGCACAGTTGGCAGCCGATGTCATACAGCCCGCTTACCGGCATGGTTTACATCCCGGTACAGGACTCGGGATTCCCATACAAATCTGACGAGAATTTTCAGCCGAAGAAAATGGCCGCCAATTACGGTGTCGATGTCGTGGCTGCGGGAATGCCTCAGATACCGGAAGTCAAGAAGGCGGTGCTCGACAGCGTCAAGGGGCGGTTGGTCGCATGGGACCCTGTCGGGCAAAAGCAAATTTGGGAGGTGGAGCGTCCCGGCCCCTGGAACGGAGGCGTGTTGTCGACAGCTGGAAACCTCGTCTTCGAGGGTACGGCGGGCGGGAGTTTCGAAGCCTACCGCGCAGACAACGGCAAGAAGCTCTGGTCGTTCGACGCCCAAACAGGCGTGATGGCTGGGCCGGTGAGTTACACAGTGAAGGGACAACAGTACGTCGCCGTGCTGGCGGGCTGGGGCGGAGTGTTCCCATTGGTCGTCGGCGAGGTCGCATTTAAATCCGGACGCGTTCGGAACATCAGCCGGGTGTTGGCTTTCAAACTCGGCGGGAAAGCAAGCCTGGCGCCAACGCCGAAATTCGAAGAGCCCGCGCTCGATCCTCCGCCCGCTACGGCCAACGGAATCGCGGTAAAGAACGGCGAGCGAATCTTTCAACGATACTGCGCCGCTTGCCACGGTGACGTGGCGGTCGGCGGCGGAGTGCTGCCGGATCTGCGCTACTCAAAGACGTTGGCTAATGATCGCTGGTTCGACATCGTGCTCGGCGGCAGCCTGCGCAAGGTCGGCATGGTCTCCTTCGCCAAAGAGCTTTCGCGCAAAGACGCCGAGGACATTCGCGCCTACGTGATTTCCAGAGCGCATCAGACCCTGACCGAAACAAAACGCGGTAAGTAAATTCGGCGCACGGGGTAATAGAACGCGGATGACGCGGATAGAACGGATTGGCGCTGAGCTTTTTTGATTTTATCAGCGATGATCCGCTGTATCCGCGTCATCCGCGTTCCATTGATACACACTTGCTGCAAACACCTAGAGCGGTTTGCAGTTCAGTGTACGGATGTTTGTAGTCCCGCCTTTAGGCGGAAAGGCTCAAGAGCCAGACGATTCCGGCTAAAGCCGGGACTACGAACCGTACATGCAACCGCAAACCGCTCTAGAGCGGGCCAACAGTCCACGACAGATAAAATAGGCCAATGCGGCGCAGTGCGGGAAGCGTCAGTGACCTTAGTCTCGATCAAGAGGCCAATTGATCGATGCCCAGGTTTCTGACGCTCCCCGTACTGCGCCGGAGATCAAAAGCGGAAAGACGTGAGTCTGTCTCACTCCTCGTTGTTCCAACTTAGACCATATGTGCAAGGATTCTGAAAAAGAGGATTCTGCGTATGAAAGCGATAGATGAGAGCGACGACTATATAAGCCCTTGCCCTTCCATTGTCAACTCTGCTATATCAGATTCGCAAGTTCACTTCCACATTCCTGTAGATCGCCGCGCGCGTAAGCAGGCGGTTGGACTTATGATCAACCGCTCGTTTACGCGCGCGGTACTGCGCCCAAGCAATCCGGAGGGTCTATGTCAATCACCAATACACAGAGCAGCCTCGATGCGGTCGTGCAAGAGTACGCGTTCCCGGACGTTCATATCGGGCCGGGAGAGGACGAATCGCCTTATGTCCCCTACGTGGAGAACGTATTCATTCGCCATCTGGCGTTCGATGTCAGGAACAACATGTACGCCAACATTCTCTGGGTTAAGAAAGGCGGAAGGCTGAACCGCCACCGCCATCGCGGGCGTGTTTTCGCCTGCACGCTGGAAGGCAGTTGGCGCTACCTGGAATACGATTGGGTGGCCCGGGCTGGCAGTTATGTCCAGGAGAGTCCAGGCGCGATCCACACGCTGGTCTCGGACGACCCTAACGGCATGAAGGCGATCTTCTGGCTCAACGGATCGATTGAATTTTTCGACGACAACGACAATTTGATCGAGACGCTCGACGTTTTCTGGTTCATCAACCACTACGCCAGTTACTGCCGCGAACATGGCATCCCGATCAACAAGAAACTCTGGGTCTGAAGGATGGCTATAGCTGTCAACTACTCCATCTAAACGCTTGCGCGTTGTAGATGGAGCTTGCAGTTCCAAGTTTCGTATTCACGCCCGGAAGATACTTCCGAGAACGGACTGCTTCGGGCCGGTTGACTATAGGATTCGAGCGAATCCACTGCGGCC
>DATCXQ010000662.1:0-2155 GCA_036565725.1 Blastocatellia bacterium | reverse complement strand
ATCGCTTTCAGTTCACGATTGATCCGCGCCAGCTCGTCGTCAAGGGCGCCGAGCCGCTGTCGTTCCGACTCTGTCATTACGACGCGCGAAAACCGTTCGACCAAATGCGCTTCGTTGAGAGGCGGCCGGGTGGTGGAATCGACGATCGTTCTCCACGCTTGGCCGTCGAGTGAGATCAACACTTCATATTCAGTGACAAACGGCCCCAGCCCTGCGCCCGGGTCGTTCGGCCCGGCGGCGCGGTCGTGCGAGAAGGCTATGCGTTCGATGGTTTCGACCCGCGGGAAGCTCAGCGTAAGTTCGGCCGGATTGCCGACAAACCAACGCTCGCCGAATTTGCCGTCGTTGACCAGCTCAACCCCGTACGCGTCGGCCCCCGCGACATCTTCAGCGCGGCGCGCAATGGCGCCGCTTGCTTTCGCGCCTTGACTGGCCAGCGCAACGTTGCGGGCGTTGGGAGCGGGCGTCCAGACTTCAACCTCATCCAGTCGCGCGTTGACCGCAGATTTCGGATTGTCTGAGTGCGCCAGCATCCTGAATTTCAAATGGCGCGCCTCGACCGGCGCAAAGCGATGTTCATTGAAATGCCGCGTGATTTTCGGCAAGGGATAGTCGGCGACCTGCGCGGCCTTCTCTTTCGCGCGCGATGCGAGGCTTTTCTCCAACTCGGCTTTTTCTTTGTTCAGCGCCTTCCGGCGTTCCTCCAGCGGGCGCGTAGCGGCCGCATGCCGCGCCTTCGTTTCCGGATCGGCGCCCACGCGCTCGCTGTGCGTCACGCCTTCAAAAGCAGCGCGCAGGCGGTAATAATCTTCGGTGGGGATCGGATCGAATTTGTGGTGATGGCAACGCGCGCAATTGACCGTCAGCCCGAGGAAGGCGTTGCTGGTCGCTGTAATCATATCGTCGAGCGTATTTGCGCGAATGACCTGTTTCTGCAGTTCATCCTGATTGCCGACCGCGTCATACGGGCCGCAGACCAGGAACGCCGTCGCGACCTCCACATTCGGATCACCCGGCCCGACCACATCGCCTGCCAGTTGTTCGATGATGAAGCGGTTGAACGGCTTGTCATCATTGAACGAACGAATTACATAGTCGCGATAGGGCCAGAGATTATTGATGATGTGATTTTGTTCAAAGCCCTTGCTCTCGCCAAAACGGGCCACATCCAGCCAATGCCGTCCCCACTGTTCACCGTAATGCGGCGAGTCCAATAAACGATCAACCAGCTTCTCATATGCTCGCGGGTCGCTGTCGTTGACGAAAGCTTCGACCTCTTCCGGCGAGGGCGGCAACCCGGTCAGATCGTAGCTCGCGCGGCGAATCAAGGCGCGCCGATCAGCCGGCGGATTCGGCTGCAAATTGCGTTCTGCCAGCTTGGCGTAGACGAAACGATCAATCGGCGAGCTCGCCCAAAGCCGCGGAATGCCTCCCGTCATTGGCGGTTCGGCGATGGAGAGGGGTTGCAATGACCACCAGTTCTGGTCGGCGCGTTTGGCTTCAACGGCGATCTTTTCTTCAGGCCATGGCGCGCCCGCGTCAATCCAGGCTTTGAGAAAAGCGATTTCGCGCGGCGTCAGCCGGGCGCCAGTGGGCGGCATCATTTCAGCCTTGTCGGCGCTACTCACGCGCCGGATGAGTTCGCTGGTCGCGCTATTGCCGGGGACGATTACCGCGCCGCTCACCCCGCCTTTCATTGCTCCGGCCTTGTAATCCAACCGTAAACTCGACTGCTGTTTGTTCGCGCCGTGGCATTCGACACAGCGCGCATGCAACAAGGGGCGGATGTCGCGCTCGAAATCCACCTGCGTTTGCCAGCCGTAAACGGCAGACGCATTGGAAGACGTTTCGTCAAAGGCGCGCCAGCCGAAGGCCAGCGCAATAGCTACGCACAGCAATCTGATTGTATTATGGTTTCTCATAACAAACTCAATCCGGCGCAGACCATTCATGGTGTTGATCCACCTGGCATTGCACGCCCCTGCTATGGCTTGTGTGGCTGGCTATGCGGCATCTTACGCCTGGGCGCGTCGAAACGGTATGCGCCGGCGCCCTTCGTGGAAAAAATCTTCGCGCCTGGCGTCGAGCGGAAGTAGTAGGGGCAGACCTATGTGTCTGCCCAGGATCGAGTATGCGTAGGACCACCGGGGCAGAC
>DATCXQ010000630.1:0-5300 GCA_036565725.1 Blastocatellia bacterium | reverse complement strand
GCGCCCATTGCGGTAGATGCTTTTAAGAACTTTCCTGGCAACCGGCTTGAGCGCATCAAGGGGAATCAGTTTCTCGCATTGCAAGAGCCGTTCGAATCTCTCGACGCGCGATTCGATCTGAATCCGCTTGTAAGGCACAGCGCTGGCCACTTTCGGCAAGGAGACGCTCTTGCTATAAGCGATTCCAACCACCAGGAGCGCCAGATTTTTCAGGTGCGATTTATGAAAACACGGAACAAGGCTTTGCACACGCACACCAAGTTGGTAAGCTACTTTTCGCAGATACACCTCAATTCTCCTTAGTCGTTTTTGCTCAACAACTTCAGGAGATTTTGGTGTATCTGCTTTTAGTTTTCAAAAAACGACCCCCATTCAAGACTGACCGCTCAACAACGCAGTGCTGGCGACCAGTAAGTCGCTGACCAGGTGACTCAGCGCGTGTAAACGGGCGAGCCATTGTTTGTAACTGGGCAGATGCGGAAAGACCGCTCGATGGTTGTCACGAATCTTCTGATAGGTTTCTTTCAAACTCTGAACGCCTAAGGCGCTCTGAGAGAGCCCAATGGTCAGGACTTCGGTGTCGCTGAAAGCGGGCTCAGCATTATTTGAGCCGCATTGTAGATCATTGTCACGATTTCAGCGTCGAAACGCCGCTGTCCGTTCTCTTCGCGGTAAGTAAGCGTCTTGCCGTCAATGTAGATTTGCAGCGAGACCTGGGCGTTGTCTTCCGGAACCTCGACGAAGTCCGGTATGGCAGTCACGCCGATGTCCGTCAGTGGCAGCGGCGCCAATATCGCATTGACGAATCTCTGCTGCGGTGTCTTCGTCTCTTCCTCTTTGGCCTTTTTCGCCAGATCGGCGGGCATGTAACCGCGCTGCGCTCTCACCTCATATTCAGGATGATTTTTGACCCTGATCGTGATCTTACGAAACTTCTTGTCGGATTCATCGATCGCCGGGTAGTAGCCCAGAGTGTAATAGACCTGATTGTCGTCTAGCGCGCGCCCCATCGCCCCCGCCGTATCGTTGGTGTTGAAGAAAGCTTCGCCGCCCGTGTCTTTCGCCAGCGCGTTCAGCCCGTTCTCCAGGTCGCGCTCGCCCGCCGACACATAGCTCGAAATCCGAGGATCGTTCGGGATGGCGCCGAGCGACGCGCTGAAAAGCGAGGGTGGTTGCAGTCCCTTCGCGTCAATCGAATAGATGACTACACCTGACCGCACGGCGCGGCTGGTGACCGATTGAAGATCGTTTGTGTCCTGGCCGCCGCCAGTGTCGAAGAGAGTGAAGCCGTCCGAGACCATTACGAGCAATCGCTGTCCCGGCATATCGCTCAACCTTTGCACCACCTCTTTCAGTGTGATTAAGGTGGCGCGCCGCAGGTAAGTGGCTTCGCTAAGAACCTGTCTGGCCCTCATCTGAACCATTTGCATGATGGTCGGATCGTTAGGGAAGGCATTCTCTTCGGCGATGTAGATCGCCCTGGCCACTTGCATCGCATCGCGGTCGCCGCGATCAACCATGCCGGCGATGTATGGCGTAAAGAGCGAGTCGCGCGCGTTGGGCCGAGAACTGAGACGGTCGACGGCGTAGCGCAACACGCGGCGGTCACGCGTGAATTGCTCGACCACGCCGAGAGACCCTGCGCTGGTTACAATCGCCGTCAGATCCTGATCGGTCAACCGCTCGCCAATGAATTTGCGCAGCGATTGTTTAACTGAGAGCAAACTCTGCGGCGAAAGGTGCAAGGTGTCAACATAAAGCAGGACCGTGCGCCCAATTGATTCAGCCGGACGCGCCGCGCCCGCCGGAACATCTGTTGTCCCATTAGCCGGAGTGTTCACAGTCTGTCGGGCCTCGCCACGCCCCGGAATTTTGACGACGGAAAAGAAGCTGACCTCTCGCGGCTTGCCGTTCTCCATCAATTCAAAATCTTCTTTCTTCAAATCCGTGATAGCTTGCCCTCGTTTGTCCGTGACCACGGCGCGCAGATCGATCAATTCGGTCTTGACGCGAATCGGTTGATCTTGTTGCCCCGCTTGCCCTGGCGGATTTTGACTGGCCTGTGATTGCGCAAGATCAGGTGAAACGCTGTAACCATGGGCTGATAACAGGGGGCGGCGGCGTTCAACCTGCTGATTGCGCGTGCCAGGATCTGATAACGGAATGATGGTTTGCACTGACAGGGGCAGGTAATTGAAGCATAGTGCCGCAATGATCAAGCATCTACGGTACTGCGATCGTAAGCATGCGGGTGATAGGGAAGTAAACTTATTCGACATTTTGGCTATTCTCCAGCAATTCTCAGTATGGAATCCGTGATCCAATAATTCCACTATCAACGGATTTCATGTGAACGTCTCACTGCGTTTTCTTCTTGAGAAGTCGTCGGCTCGGCGTCGGTACGCACTGAACCGGCGCTCGGCCGAGTATCAATTATCGTCGATTTGAAGACTTCAATGACGAGATCATTTCGCTCTGTGCGAGGGGAATGACCGCGAGCGAGATCAAGAGACGTCTGGGTGAGATCTATGGGGTAGAGGTCTCGCCGGAACTGATCTCGAATTACTGCGGCGCTCGCTGTTGGTAACACTTGAGATCAGGTTCGAAGGCGGACATCGGTTTGTACCAGCTAGCCGGGCGCCTCAATTCCCGGGCGGCCTCTGGTTCGAGCGTTGAGCGCCGCGCTCCCGATTGGACGGGGACGCATCCTGAGGCGGGAATTCGGCGGGGAGGTGATCGCCTACCATGCCGAGCGATATGATCGTCCTGAGGCCATTCTGCGCGGCCCCGTTGGTACCCGCCAGGCCGGACTCATCAACGGGCTTCAGTGATTCCGGCCCTTCTACTCTTCGGATGGCTTCGTTTCGCCTGCCCCGGCCGCTGTCGAGCAGCGCATTCACGCCCACCTTCATAAAGGCCGGGTTCTTCGTTTTCAGGTAGACGTAGGAGGCCAGGCGGCCATCACGTAAATAGGAGGCGTCATTGCCTTCTGTCCCCGTGGTCATGTCCTTAACGATAACTTCCCTGGGCGCGTTATTGAGCCGGCAGTATTGCAGCCAGAGCTTCCTCCATCGCTCGTCGTCAAGCATCAGGTCGAGTTCGAAGACCACTTCGGCCCCGCCCATGATTGTCGCCAGGTTGTACTGCCCCGCCTCGTCCGACAGTTGATAAAGTTTGCCGGTCGCCGGGTCATAGCCGAAAAGGAGGTTCTTTCCGGTGCGCAAGCCGAGCGGCATGCGGGCGAGACTCTCGACGCCCGCGAGGATCTTGTCGCGCCACTTCGCATCGCCAGTGCGCTCCCATTCGGTCATCCAGTTGCTGACGAAGGACAGCCAGTCGGGGCCGAGGCGGACGCGTGTCGGATATTTCTTCTCGGCTTCGGTGATCGGCTGGGCCAGCCGCATTGGGTCGTACTCCGCGACCTTGTAATCCACGTTCAGTACCTCGCGCATAATGTCGCCGGTGCGTTCGTCCGTGGTCAGGTAATAATAGAAGCGGCGGTACGCGGCCTGGCTGATGCGGGCCTCCTTGGCGCCGCAACCCCAATGGCGCACGTTGTGGCGGGAACCCAGCCCGGCGAACTTGCCCAGATGATAGGTGTCCACTTCGCTGGTGTGCCGCGTCATCGCTTCGGCCATGCGGAAGACATCGGCGCGTCCCGTCCGCAGGAAGCTGTACCATAGCCACATGTCCGTGCCCAGTTCGGTGTTGTCCCAGGCCATCCCGCCCAGATCGTAGCGCCAGACGTGGCGCTCGTTGTCGTAGGAGTGCATCACGTCGCCGTAGTCCCAGAACCCATACCAGTTGTGCTGTTGAATCTGCTTCAAATAAAAATCGAGTGTGGCCGCGAGCTTCTCTTCAATCGCGCGTTTCACCGGGGTCGAGTGGTCCTCCAGTCCCCAGACGCCGAAGGCCCGGGCCGAATGCAGGTATTGTGGCGCGCAGACCAGCAAAGGCGGCTCGGCGCCGGCCCGCGCCATCTTCGCCGTCTCCTCTTTGGACGGGACGGCGGCGGTCGCAAACAGCGTCAGCTCGCTGGTGCGCGCCACGCCGTGCGCCGTGCTGAACCCGGGCTGCACGTCCTCGTAAACGGCTTCGAGGCCATGCGGGCGGGTGTCGTAGTGGCGCATATCCATGCCCGGCGCTTCGGTCGGCCACATCCAGACGATCAACTCCGCGTCGCCGCCGGACGCCTTCTGCGCTTCGAGCGACGCCGGGTATGACTGCCAGAAATTCTTCAGGCTAGCCGCCAGCCCGCCGCTCACGTCACCGGCGAAGACCAGCCCTGACGCGCGCTTGCCTGACCCGGCCGGTATCCACGCGCTTTCAGGGTTGGCGCGCTTGAGCACTGTAAACCCGTCGGCGTTGGGCTGGATCAACTTGAAATCATCCCACACCGCCCAATCGGCCAGCAGGCTCTGTCCGCGCGCGTTATAGGCTTCCTTGTTCGGGACGCGCCTGCCCGCGATCTGATCCGGATAAACGTCGGCGCTCGTTTGTGGGTTGGCCACGAAGCGTCCCCCACGCCCGATCATCGGCTGAATCGGCTCTGACCACAGTCCCAGGCCGTCGCCGGAGAAACGCACGTGGCGGTTGTGAATCTGCTCGCGCATCGGGACCGAGAAGGCCACGCCCAGCCCGCGGATGAAGTCTTTGCTCTCATCGCCGTCGTAAACGACGGTGTGGACCAGGCGAACCGTCTCCTGCCCGGCGTAGAAATACAGGCGGACGACAAACGGCAACCACTCGCGGTTGCTCTTCATCCCCCGATGTTTACCTTCGATCTTTGCCACCGCGCGCACCAGGCCGGACTGCTCTATCGTCACTCTCTCGACTTTGGTCGAATATCTCTCGCGCGGCGGGGCGTTCTCGGCCCCGCCGTCGGGGCCGTCCTGCAGGATACAGATGAGCCGCCCGTGTCGCGCCACCTCACGACCGTCAATAGCCATCGAGTCGATGAGACTGGCGCCCCACATGGGAATGCGAACATTCAATCGTCCGGTATCTATTTCAATGGTTGTGTCGCTCTGTCTGACCTGTACGACCGGGACTGATGTGGGCTCCGCAGTATTGCTCAGGGAGAGCCTGAGTGAACCTGCGGTCTCCGGGCCGGCCACAGTGGCGAAGCCAGACCACTTGATCGAGCCGTCCGGCCACCAGGCGAGAGGCCACGATTGCAGCGGCAGACTCTTCCCGTCGGCTGTGGTCAGGGTGAATGCCTGGTCCCTACGAACTTTTCCTTGTGGCCACGGCGTTCCCCAACTAACGCCTATCGGCGCCGCCGGCGGCGTATCTCCCAG
>DATCXQ010000626.1:0-22339 GCA_036565725.1 Blastocatellia bacterium | reverse complement strand
TGGCCGAGTTTGTAGATCCGGAGACGCTCTCGGCGATCCTTTCCAATCGACGTTCGCGCAACGCGATGGACGTGATTCAGGCGGCGCTCGCCTCTCGCGTGGCGCACGACGGTTACATCGTCGCCGGCGTCGGCTACCTGCGCTACGAAGACCGCGACGCGATCCCGCAGGCGGCGGACTTTATACTGACTGAAGATAACGTCCACACGGCGATTGTTTACGGACTGGTCATCGATGCCGGGCGCGAAATGATCATCGGCAGTCTGCGCACGAAGAAGGCGACGATCAACCCGGACGCCTTTCTGAAGGAGGCGCTCGGCGGGCCGCAAGCAGGGCGCTATTACGGCGGCGGCAGGCGCGAGGCGGGAGGCTTTGAGATCCCCATCGGCTTTCTCACCGGCAGCTACGACGACGAATTTATGCAGTGGAAGTGGCGGCTCTACGAGGAGCAGGTTAAGCGCAAACTCTGGGCGCGCATGGGAGTGAAGGCGCGGTGAGCCGCTGCGAGAACCGCCGCAGTAGCGCTGATAGATTATGTTTGAAACCATCCGGGCGCAAACCAAGGGACGATACAAACAAATATTGGAGCCTGCAGTCGAAATGGCGATTGAGGTCGCGCGCGAAGGCCGTGGATGCCGTCGCAAAGGGCGCTCTTAAACATTATCGGCATCTTCAAGTTTTTTGTATTTCTCTATTACGGCGTTGCGGAAGACGGCGGGGACTTCGATTTTGGCCGCAGTCCCGAAGACCGTCAGGACGACCTGATCGTGCGGCGGGGACTCGAATCCGGCTTCACTCAGCCGCTGGCGCAGGTAATCGCGCGCGTATTCGAGATGGCGCTCGACCTCCGATTCGGCGCGCTGGATCATCCGGGCGATCTCGGCCACTGGCATTCCCTCGACGTAGTGGAGCGCGAATGCCCTACGCCAAACGCGCGGCAAGGTAGCCAGAGTGCGGTTGATGTAACGCTGCAGTTCGCGACTCTCCAGGATCTGCTCCGGCGTCGGCGCCGTCATGTCCGGAATGATGTCTTCCAATTTCTGGTCTTCGTCCGGCTGGTAAAAATCCATAATCTCGTCGCCCAGCGTCGAGACTTCTTCTGTCGGAGGCGTCTCCGGAATGTCTTCTTCTATGTGGACGCCGCCGGCGCGCTCCGCTTTCGAGCGTTTGACTTCGGCCTCCAATCTCTCAACCGCAAGCCCTATCAGCCAGCCCTTGATCTCTCGCCGCGCCGGGTCTTTGACAAACTCGCGGTAAGCCTGCAGCAGTGTTGCGTCAACCACATCCTCGGCGGTTATTTCGCCAGGCAAAAAGTCGCGAGTCGCCAGATAGTAAGCCATTTCCTGGCGGACGAAATTGTAGAGATCCTTCAAGTGGCGCCTGGCGAGCGTGGAGAATAGTTCGCGCTCGCGCTCCTCGGCCGGGACGGCTTCGGCCTTCCGGCGTCGCAGTTCTTCTCTCCGCGCGGGGCGTTTATAGAGGGATGAGTGGCTCAATCTCTCCTTGTGCTTTTCGAGTTGGCGCTCGATTTCGAGGAAGACTTCACGGACCGCTTCTTCCGCGTCGTGACGCTCCTCTTGCGCAGCCAGCAACCGCCCAGGCACGTCGCAGGTGAGCGAGACGTGATAGAGCCTTCGCGTCGCGTTTTCATCCATAAATAATCGCAGGAAGATCGTATCCTCAGGGGAGTGCGGCGCATGCCGATCGAGGCGCGCGATCAACTCCTCCACGAGTTCACGCAGGCGATTGCCGGGTGAAAAGTTCTTGAATTCGAGATTACTTCTCACGTCTCCTCATACTCTCCTTCATGACTGACTCGCATGGCGTAGCCCTCGGATGAGGCAGGATCGAGTTCCCATCGCCGTTCATCACGTTTCGCGACCTTCTTCTCGATATCCAATGGCTCGTTATCCTCGTAAGTTAGGCCAACGGCCTCGCCGAGTTGATCAACGACATCTTGATCAGGCGTGGGGGACGAACCGCCCACCGTCTCTTCACCCACATCAACTCGGTCCCACGCCGCGTCAATGTCGCCCGCGGAGAGTTTGGGAGACGTGGAGTGATGTTCCTGCATTTCTCTCATAATTAGTTGATATCCGGAGGTCCGTTTGGCCGCATCAACAAATTCTTCTAAAATTTCCGGGCTCGGCTTGTAGTCTTCGATCTTCTCTTCTAAATAACTGTCGAGGAATCGATCGGCGTCAATGAATTGATTTTCTTTTTTCTCTTCCATGCGCCTGGCCTCCTTTCATTCGTCTTCGCCCATGGTTTTAGCTGAATGATTTGATCATTCCTCCAATTCACAGGACCTACAGGAAATAAGAGCAATTAAGGCGCCGCGCGCGCGGAAACAGCGTTACGGCAAACCTAACGATCAAGAAAGAGTGGTTGCGTTGCGAACCGTAAGGACTATCTTGCCGAACACGCGCCCTTCGGCCAGGCGCTCGTGCGACTTCGCGGCGTCCGAATTCCGTTTCGCATTGATTCTCCCCCCTTCAAGGTGTGATCCACTGACGGCGAGCCCGGCCCCCGGGCGCGAGCGTCATCGTCCGCGCCCGAAAGCTCGTCAGTGGATCACCTCCTTCCTGAACCTCCTGTCGCAGTTCTAGCTTGTTCGCCGCCGGTCTGGGTCGCCTGGCCGCCGGTTTCAACCGGGATGCTGCGACGCTGGCGCCGCTCCTCCGCCATCGGGATCATGACCTCCAGCACACCGTTGTTTAACCGCGCCTGCGCCTGATCTATATTGGCGCCTTCAGGCAGCGGGATCAGCCGGTGGAAACGGCCGTATTCGATTTCCGACCGATAGCCGCCTTCGAGGCGCTCTTCGTGCTCGCATCTCCGCTCGCCTTCGATGACCAGGCCGTCGTCGGTTATCTCGATTCTGACGTCGCCCGGATCCATGCCGGGCAGTTCGGCGCGCACGACGAGATTGTCGTCTTGCTGGAAGACCTCCACGGAGGGCGTCCACGTCTTGATTTCGCCGGCGCCGAATCCTCGCGCGATACCGAGGCCTTCGAAGGCGCGATCCAGCTCGTCTGTAAAGCGCCGCATGAGCTCAAATGGACTCATGCTTAAGACGGCGCTCGGGCTGAGCGCGAACATGGACGGCGCGTAGGCGCCGCGACGAGTCATGCCGCCGCCCCGTTGCCCTTGCCCCCGGGCTTGCATCTCGCCTGATCGTTGAGCGGATGTTTGTCCAGATTGCATTTGTTGTCCGGCCTGCTGCCCGCCTTGCTGCCCAGTGGATTGGTTCTGATTTCTCTTGTCATTTATATCTGCCATAAAATTATTTCTCCTTCTATTTCGATAAGATTTATTGATTGCTCGTGTGGCGGGGCCCTACGCCACCCGCTCCTTGGTAATGACCGCTTCCGGAGTGAAGATCAATACTCCGCTCACGCGGTCAAAATCTATGATTCCTTTTCCGGCGCCAGCTTCCCATTCAGCATCCGGGCCGGTCACGCGGTCCGGTGTTTGACGGTTCGATCGTAATCGAGTTCGTAATCGGCTGGCCCGCTTAGAACCTGTTCGATCGGCGTTGCGCATCCGCCACCATGCGGTCGATCTCCTCTTTCGAGAGTTGCGTAGAGCCGCTGACGGTAATCTTCTGCTCCCTGCCCGTCTCCTTTTCACGCGCGGTGACCGTCAGGATGCCGTTCGCGTCAATGTCGAAAGCGACTTCGACTTGCGGCAAGCCGCGCGGCGCGGGCCGGATGCCTTCGAGCCGGAAGTGGCCGAGCGTGCGGTTGTCCCGCGCTATTTCGCGCTCGCCTTGCAGCGCATGAAAGTCCACCGCTGTCTGGTTGTCTTCCGCGGTCGAGAAGGTTTCCGCTTTGCGCGTCGGAATAGTCGTGTTGCGTTCGATGAGCTTGGTCATCACGCCGCCCAGGGTTTCGATGCCCATTGAGAGGGGCGTCACGTCCAGCAGCACCACGTCTTTGACTTCCCCGGCGAGTACGCCGGCCTGAATCGCCGCGCCGACAGCGACCACTTCATCCGGGTTGACCGACTGGTTCGGCTCTTTGCCTCCGGTGAGGCGGCGGATGAGCGCTTGCACAGCCGGAATACGGGTTGCGCCGCCGACCAGGATCACTTCGTCAATATCTCGCTCATTGAGCTTGGCGTCCGAGAGCGCCTGTTTGACCGGCCCCGCGCATCGCTCAACCAGATCCGCCGTCAGTTGTTCGAACTTCGCCCGCGTGAGTTTATATTCGAGGCGGTTCGGCCCGCTCGCGTCGGCCGTTATGAAGGGAAGACTGACTGTGGTTTCAATCGCGCTCGACAATTCGATCTTGGCCTTCTCCGCGGCTTCGGTCAGTCGCTGCAGGGCCTGACGATCCTTTCTCAAATCAATACCCTGGTCGCGCATGAATTCTTCGGCCAGCCAATTCACGACCTGTTTGTCGAAATCGTCTCCGCCCAGGCGCGTGTCGCCCGAGGTCGATTTGACCTCGAAGACGCCGTCGCCGACTTCCAAAATGGAAACGTCGAAGGCGCCGCCGCCCAGGTCGAAGACCAGGATCGTTTCGTTTGCCTTCTTCTCCAAACCGTAAGCCAACGCGGTGGCCGTCGGCTCGTTGATGATGCGCAGCACGTTGAGGCCCGCGATCGTGCCCGCGTCTTTGGTGGCCTGCCGCTGCGCGTCATTGAAGTAGGCCGGAACCGTGATGACCGCGTCTTTGACCTTCTCGCCCAAATGCTTCGCGGCGTCGCCCGTGAGTTTGCGCAAAATCTGCGCGGAGACCTCTTCCGGGGCGACCAGCTTGCCCTGAATGTCGAAGCGCACGGCGTCATTCGGGCCGGCGACCACTTTAAATGGAACGTTCTTGATCTCTTCCTGAACTTCGGAATAGCGTCGGCCAATGAAGCGCTTGGCCGAGTAGATGGTGTTTTCCGGGTTGAGCGCGGCCTGGCGCTTGGCGATTCGGCCGACCAGTATCTCGCCCGTTTTTGTGTAGGCCACGACGGAAGGAGTGACGCGGGCCCCTTCAGCATTGACGATCATGGTCGGCTTGCCGCCTTCCATGACTGCGACGGCGGAATTGGTTGTTCCGAGATCAATGTCTACTGCTTTTGCCATAATCCGCCTCCCTGGTCCTTTGTCGTTTGTCATCCGCCATTAGTCATGACTGCGACGGCGACGCACAAACCAATGACATATGACAAATGGATCGCGCGCGACTCCCGGGCGATCTCATCACTGTAGCGCCGGCCCGACGCCCACCTGGCTCGAAAGACCTAATGATTCGAAAGTCATTAGCCCGCTGGCGGATAAGATGTCAGGCTCGCTTCTTGGCATCTCAAGCGGTATGCCACAGCGTTCTTTCCTTACGGCGCCCTATCGTTCCAAATGTGACGTCTCTGCCGCCTGCGGATTGGCGGCTTGAACAGCGCGTATGATCGGGCGAAGTGGGGCAAGCTTGTCCTCGCGTTTCCGCCAAGCTGTCATAAGCGCGGAAAGTGTGCGCTGCTAGAGCGGTAAGCAAATGCGTGTAGGGGGCTCCGGGCGCAAGGTGTTTACTCGCGCCTCTTTCCTGGTTGGACTCCTGATTAGGCGAAGCCACATACAGGGCGATTAAACAAATCGCCCCTCGCCGTGAACGCATTTGCTTACCGCCATAAGTCAAAGGAGTTGCGCCATTCATTTCTGGAACTCCCTTTGCTGTGTATCCAGGCTGAAACCAACTCAATATGTGGTCGCTTTTACGGAAGGCCGATCTGTGAAGGAGGTGAGAGAACTATGATTCAACTCGAACCATTACATGACCGCGTAGTCATCAAGGGCGCCGAGGAGACGGAAGAAACGCGCAGCGGACTTTTCATTCCTGACACGGCGAAAGAGAAGCCTCAGCAGGGCGATGAAATCGCCAAGGTCGGCGCGCCCTCGGCCAACGGCGATCATGCCATCGGCGACCTGATCGCGCTGGCGATAGCGCAGCCGCGCGCGCGCGGCTTCAGGCCGTTGACACAATCCGTAACGGGGCCGAGATAGTCGAGGAGGGACTGGTGGCAAGATACAGAGGGCCAAAGCACAAGTTGTCGCGCCGCGAGGGGGTCAATCTGACCGGCACGACGTCGCCCAGCCTGGCGGACAAGTTGAGCAATCCGCCCCATGCGAGAGGGCGCTGGAGGCGGGGCCATTCCGAGTATGAAGTCCGTCTCCGCGCCAAGCAGCGCGTCAAGCTCCAGTATGGTGCGCTGGAGAAGCAGTTCCGCCGCTTCTTTGCTGCGGCCAGCCGGATGCCTGGCCCGACCGGCGTGAATCTCTTGCAGTTACTCGAACGCCGTTTGGACAACGCGGTTTACCGCCTGGGCTTCGCCCGCACGCGCCCGATGGCCCGCCAGTTGGTGAGCCATGGACACGTGCGGGTCGACAACAAGAGAGTTGATATTCCGTCCTATATCTTGAAGCCAGGCGCCGTGATTACGCTCGCCCCGACGGCGCTGCGAATGCCTGTAGTACAAGAGGAGTTAAAGACGAGCCGGGGCCCCCTGCCTTCGTGGTTGGAGAGAGATGGAAACGCCGGGCGCGTAACGGGTTTCCCGCGACGGGAAGACAGCGACGCGGATATCCGCGAGGACCTGATCGTTGAGTTCTACGCGCGCTAAGAATGTAACGTGGTCGCAGCAGCCTGGTAACAGCACGGCGAGGAGATGAAACCCGCGGGCGTTGACCGTTATGCCGAGGACGAAAGGTCGAAAATGGGACAACAGACCGCCAGTTCAACCAGGTGACCCGATCACGAAATCCATGCTCGCAATAGAACGCTGATGACGCGGACGGGCGCGGATCATCGCGGATAAAACTAAAAAAGATCAGCGCCAATCCGCTCTATCAGCGTCATCCGCGTTCTATTAACCCGTACACTGATCCTAAAACCTCTCTAGCTATCTTCAGAAACGCATGGTGTGGCTGATTTGTATAAATCTTCCCGCCAAAATGACTCACTTCGCCCTGTTTCCGATATGTCCGTGTAGGCGCCGCGCACGTAATGGAAGGGCGCTAAATATTCGAACTCAGGCCACAGCGCCGGGCATCCGCGTAGATCGAGACAAAATACCCGTCGCCGGCGCCACGCCGCTCATCGTGATGATCGTTGGACAAGATCCAAGCGCCTGGTCAGCGCATCGAAAAGACGTGGAATGGGAATTGATAGGGGATGCTACAGCGCCATCGTGAAAGGAGAACCAACGATGAGAGAGAAGAAGAACTATGATAGATCATCGGCCAAAACGCCGGAAGCGTCGCATTCCTCTTCGATGAGAGGTGAGGAAGCTTACGGCGACGGCGGTGGGCAGACCGAGTTGCGCGGTCTGATCGCGCGACGCGCTTATGAAATTTACGAAGAACGCGGCAGATATGATGGCTCCGACTTGGCTGACTGGCTTCGAGCCGAAATCGAAGTGAAGTCATTGATTGTAGAAGCAAAACTGCGCCCCAGAACGTCGCGTGTTAGAGCATGAAGCCGGCGTTATGCTGGAGATTGCGCTTGAAGACTCCGCGGGCTTGTCCCGTGGAGGCTCGCGCTTTCAGCTACTGAAGCTTCAGGAGTGGGAGCCTCCACGGGACAACCCCGTGACATCCGGGAAAGGCTCTTGCTACTGTAGCGGTTAGCGCGAGTCTCCACGGGACAAGCCCGCGGCGTCTGTTTCAACCTTTCTGCAACGGCCAAGCTATTGCTCCTTGCGAGTTCGTACGGATCAAGACATGAAAAGGGAAACGCCCACTACTCTCTCTGTGCGCGCTACGCCCTCTGTGGCAAAAAACTTGTAAAGCTGTAAATATAATCTTGCAGTTAATGCATAGCTATCACGAGTTATCTCACACACAACCTGTCTCCTGGGGTAGCCTTTATTCCAAACGCAAAGGGCGCCGCAGGGGCGCAGAGAACGATCAAGACAGGTTTTTCTCCGCGTACCTTTGCGTCCTCTGCGGTTGGATGTCCCAATCTTGGTTGTCCTGATTTAGGGAATTCGCCAGCGGCATCGCATGTCCTTACTATTACAGCTAATTCTTCCGTCGCCATCTTTTCTGTCCGGGTTTAGATATCCGTTGCAGCCACGTTACTCTTCATCAATTTTTTTCTGACGGGACCAGTTTGTTGTCGAGATTGTTAACGCATGTGTGTATAATGGAAATGTAGTTGATATTCCCCATCCTATTAGGCAAGGGACCTATTGCGTCCTTCACCTCCCCGCCAAGTTATAGACCCTGTCATCTGCACGCATAAACACGCCAAGTTTAGCGCAGAGGTCGGATGCCCCCATGCGAAGCGCCTGATGATTTTCAGCGGCGGCGTCCTTCATGAAAACTACCTTTCGCCCCGCATGACTAACTCATGCGAGAGTTGCGGGGCCATTTGTCCAGATGGGACCTCGTGCGTCCATAACCACATAAGGATGAAGTTACCCTGTGGAAGATGGAATCGAGAAAATTCGAAGCCTTCAAGACTACATCGATTATCTGACACTTATCCCGTTCCTTTCCGCGCAAAGGCAGGCGGAAGAGCGCCCGTCCAATCAGCCCAACCTGATCGCTAATGTCCACGACGCCATGGCAGTGGCGGCTCAAATGGTGGCTATCGTCGAATCGTCCGACGACGCCATTGTCACCGTTATCGTCAGCAAGGATTTGAATGGAATTATTGCCAGTTGGAACAGTGGGGCGGAAAAACTCTTCGGATACACGGCGGCGGAAGTCATCGGAGAGCCGGTGACAATCCTCATTCCTCCGGATCGGGTGAACGAAGAAACACAAATCCTCGGACGCATCAAGCGCCGCGAGCAGGTCATCCATTACGAAACCGTGCGCCGGCGCAAAGACGGAAGTGAGATTGACGTTTCGCTAACGGTTTTGCCCATTCTGGATAAGAGCGGAAAAGTGATCGGCGCTTCTAAAATCGCCCGAGACATCACCGAACGCAAGCGGGCGGAAGAGAGGCTGCGGCGCAGTGAGGCTTACCTGGCCGAGGGGCAGAGACTGAGCCATACAGGCAGTTGGGCCTGGAATGTTCACACAGGAGATCTTTTCTGGTCGCAGGAACAATACCGCATCTTCGGCCTTCATCCTGAGAAGATGAAGCCGTCTTATGAAATGGCTTTTGAACTAGTTCACCCTGAAGACCGGTCCATCCTGAGGCGCGACTTTGAGAAGGCGGTTAACGAACACCGCGATTTCGAGTCTGACTATCGAACCACTCGCCCGGACGGAACGATCAGGCACATACACAGCGTGTGCCACCCTGTTTTCAACGAGTCCGGCGTCCTCATCGAATACGTCGGAACAGTCGTGGACATGACCGAGTGCAAACGCGCCGAAGAAGCGGCGCGCAGCGCGCAGTCGGAATTGGCGCATGCCACCCGCGCGCTGACTCTGGTAGAGCTGACTGCCTCCATCGCCCACGAAGTCAATCAGCCGCTCGGCGCAATAGTCGCCAACGGCCAGGCTTGTCTGCGCCTTCTGGCGCGCGACGAGCCGGACTTTGAGGAGGCGCGGGAAGCGGTCGCCTGTATGATCAGCGACGCAATGCGCGCGCACAAAGTGATCAGGCGAATACGCGCGCTTATGAAAAAAAATGCGCATGGGAAAGCGCCGCTCGACATCAATGAGACCCTTCAAGAGGTGATCGCGTTGACTGCCGGCGAGTTGGGAAAGAATCAGGTTTTGCTGCGGACGGAACTGGAGGCCGATCTCCCGCCCGTGCTGGGAGACCGAGTAGAGTTGCAGCAGGTATTGCTCAATCTCATTCTCAACGGCTGCGAATCCATGAGCGGATCGGGATGGCGGCCGCGAGAATTGCTGATCAGCTCGCGAAAATGTGAGACCGATGAGGTAATGGTGTCGGTGCGAGACTCCGGCGTCGGAATTCACCCGCAGACTACGGAACGCCTCTTCGACGCCTTCTTTACCACCAAAGAGGGCGGACTGGGGCTGGGTCTCTCGATCAGTCGAAGGATTATTGAGGCGCATGGCGGAAGGATTTGGGCCGCGCCCAACGAGGATCGGGGCGCAACTTTACGGTTTACTCTTCAGACATACTGCGAAAGTCGGTTATGACCAATGGAAATCAAATGGTCATCGTAATTGATGACGACCTGTCGGCGCGTGCGGCAATCGGGAGGCTCGTCGGAGCGATGGGTTTCAGCGTAAAGACCTTCGAGTCGGGACTGGAATTCCTCTATAGCGAACTACCAGATGAGCCGAGTTGCTTGATCATGGATGTGCGGATGCCTGGCCTGAGCGGCCTCGAAGTTCAACGGAAAATGAAAGAAAGAGGCATCCATACCCCAATCATCTTCGTTACCGGACACGGTGACGTCCCGATGTCAGTGCAGGCCATGAAAGCCGGGGCGGTGGAGTTCTTGACCAAACCTTTTCGAGACCAGGATTTGCTGGACGCGATCTGGCAGGCGCTCGAACGCGACCGCGCGGCGCGCCAGCGGCGAGCTAAAATGGCGAATTTGCAAAGACGCCATGATTCGCTTACCGCCTGCGAGCGGAAAGTAATGACGCTGGTCGTCAGTGGGCTGCTTAACAAACAGATCGCCGCTGAACTCGGCGTCAGTGAGAAAACCGTCAAAGTTCACCGCGGCCACGTCATGAAAAAAATGCGGGCGGAGTCACTGGCGGAGCTGGTTCGCATGGCCGAAAGAATGGGCATCAACTCCTCCAAGGACTAAAGGACTAGCGGCATTGGACCAAAGTCCTATACTATCGCCTCAATGCCCAATACCCATCACGCCGCGCATGCAATAACCTGTTTAACGCTTCGGAGTGACGGCGCTTTTGACGCTCCCGACCTGAATCAGGTTATTTGGACCGCAGAAATGCAGCTCCCACGCCCTCGATGCGCCGCAAGAATTCCCCATTCATCAACTCCCATTTGCCTTTACCTCCCTTTCTTGAAACTAGATCGGATTGCAAATCAATGTACGGCGTACTGAAATGCGCCTACATCTCAGTACCGCGAGCGGTAGCGAGCGCGACTCAATATGGAGCGCGCTCGCTACCGCTCGCGGTACTGATCCATCGAGTCTTCCCGTACACGCAATCGCAAACTGATCTATTGCTGAAGCTCTGCCTCTCGGAATGAAAATTTTCGATCGCTCTCAGATGCGCGAGCCAGATGAAGGACTCGCTGCAGAAAGAAACTTTCCACGGAAGCTTGCCAGATGTGAGTTACCTCCGACGTCTCTCCATGGCCGTGAAGCGCCTCGAACGCTCGAAACGGGGGGCGACGCCCCCCATAGCCTCACCCAAATCATAGGACGCTCCCCTGCCATGCAGCGCATTTATAGGATCATCGAGCGAGTGGCGCCGACCAACGCCACGGTGCTCATCAGCGGGCGCACGGGCACGGGCAAAGAGATCGTGGCTCGATCAGTCCATCGCAACAGCACGCGCGCATCAAGGCCCTTTGTCGACATCAATTGCAGCGCGCTGCCGGAACAACTTATCGAATCGGAGCTTTTCGGCTACGAAAAGGGCGCGTTCACCGGCGCTACCCAAGCCAAGAAAGGATTATTGGAGACGGCGCACAGCGGCACCATCTTTCTTGATGAAGTGCAAGCGCTCAAGTCCGATCTGCAGGCGAAACTGCTACGCGTCCTGCAGGAACGAGTGATTCGTCAGGTCGGCGGGCGCGAAAATAAAGAGATTGATGTGCGAGTAGTCGCCGCCACCAATCAGGATCTCGTCGAGGCGATGCGCAGAGGGGAGTTTCGAGAAGACCTCTACTACCGCCTCAACGTCGTCAACATCCGCCTGCCCGAACTCCGTGAACGGCGCGAAGACATTCCGCTGTTGATAGACCATTTCCTGAAGCTCCACGCGGAGCCGAACCGCCAGGAGACGCGCCACTTTTCGAATGAAGCGATGCGACTTCTGCTCAGTTCCGAATGGCCCGGGAACGTGCGCGAATTGGAAAACGCGGTCGAGCACGCGCTCGCAATCGGGGCGGGGCCGACGCTGAGAATTCCCGACCTGCCGCCGCACATTAACGGGTTTGTCGGGGAGATAGGGATGTGGGAGTTTGCGGGCGAAGCGCGCTCACTCCGGGAGGTCGAACGCCGCCACATCCTACGCGTCTTGGAAGAAACGGGCGGCAATCATGCTCACGCGGCCCAGGTTCTTGGAATTGATCGTCGCACACTTTACCGCAAGCTCAACAAATATAAGTCGTAGGTTGGCGAGGCATGGTTGTATGCGGGTGGCGCTCAATCCGCCACACAAATCGACACATCCAATGAAATTACAACCATCGAAGGAGAGCCATATAAAGTGCCGGCTTTAGCCGGCAGGACCGGGGCTCCAAGCCCTGCCGTGCTAAAGCCAGTACCCTGATAGCTCTCTCCCAACGTTTGTAGTTAATCTGGATAGCGCTAATGCTAGTTACTTCGATCAGGAAAAAAAGCTAAGCGCAAGAAAACTTAGTTCCAGAGTAATTACAAAATAATTCTCTTTGGGCATTCAACTTGCCAATCTAAAACACGAAAGTATGCAGGTTGTCACACCGCAGGTCAGAAACACGTTAAGGGATGATCCTCGGCGCGGTCGGAGCGCCGAGAGCGAGCTGAGCGACGATCAGGCGCGCATTTGACGAAGTTCAGGTCGGTCTCGGCGCCCCGACCGCGCCGAGGCGCTTTCCTCTAACCTTCAACGCATTGAAGGCGCGACGGATGACGCGAAGCGGAATGGCGAGCATGGGCATACCAGAGCAGATAGCGCACGCGCTCAAGAATCGCCCGGCGAAGACGCCAGTCATCATGCCCAACTATGCGATATCGGGGCAGCCTGATCGCGCTGGCGACAGACGAAATCGTCATGAGTCCTAATGCGGCGTTCGAGCTGCCGGTCTCGACCGATACGCCGGCCGACGTGTACGGGTTTATGGAATTGTTCCGCCAACCCAGGGAGCGCATCCCTTCGGCGCAATATATTCCAATTCTGGCGCGCCAGCGAGGCGGCCAGCAAAATCAATGATGAACTCTGACTGATAAAAGCAATGGGAAGGAGAGAGTCTGATATGAGTAAAGACAAAAACAAGCAAGAAACGTCAGGCGCCGACTCAACGCTCGGACCTGGCGTCCCGGCGCCAGATTTCAAACTGCGGAGCACACAATCGCTCCGTCCGGACCGCGAAACCGGCGCGCCCGGCGCCACGGCGCCTGAAAGTAAGTTGCAAACTTTGCCCCCCGATCAATTCATTTCGCTGAGTGAATTACGCGGCCGCCCCGTGATTCTCGTGTTCTACCCGGCCGACTGGAGTCCGGTGTGTGGGGATCAAGTGGTGTTGTACAACGAACTCCTTCCGGAGTTTCAGCGCTTTAACGCCGCCCTGCTCGGCGTCTCGGTTGATAGTTTCTGGTGTCATTCCGCATTCGCGAAGGATCGGAAGTTGCGATTCCCATTGTTATCGGACTTCGAGCCGAAAGGCGCAGTCGCCCACAGGTACGGGGCGTATCGCCAGCAAGACGGGCTCAGCGAGCGGGCGTTGTTCGTAATTGACGCCCAGGGGACGATTCGCTGGAGCTATCTGTCGCCGCTCGACGTCAATCCTGGCGCCGACGGCATTCTCGAAGCCCTGGAAGCGCTCGAATCAAAGAGGGAGGTGGCGGCATGACTCAAGCAAGAATGATCAGGGCAAGGCTAGCCGTTCCGGTTAGCGAGGATCGCGATCATATCTGGGGGCCGCGCGCGGCCCCCGTCACACTGGTGGAATACGGCGACTATGAGTGCCCGTATTGCGGCCAGGCCTATTACGTGGTGAAAGAACTCGAACAGCGCGCAGGGAATCTGATGAGGTTCGTCTTCCGCAACTTTCCATTAACCACCGTCCACCCCCACGCCGAGCACGCCGCGGAGGCGGCGGAGGCCGCCGGGGCTCAGGGCAAGTTCTGGAAGATGCACGATACCCTCTATGAAAATCAACAGACGCTCGAGGATGAAAATCTGATGGAATACGGCGCCTTGGTCGGTCTTGATATTAATCGATTCGTTCGTGATATGCGGGAAGGCCGGTATCTAAACCGGATACGCGAAGACTTCCTGAGCGGGACTCGGAGCGGGGTCAACGGCACGCCGACCTTTTTCATCAACGGATTGCGCCACGACGGCTCCTTGGACCTCGTCTCATTGATGGCCGCCATTGAGGAGGCGGCCAGTGGAAGACGGTGATGAAAGCGTATGTCTGAAACGCAATTGATTCGTTGCCCCTGATAGAACCTGCCGCGCTGGAAGCGACGCGCACCCAGGGGATTTTTGGAGGAGGTAAAACATGCAGACGAGAGATATTCCACGCGAACAATGGATTAGATTCTTCGACGACTTCAGCAAGAACCACGAAGGATGGATTGTTACTATGGAAGTTCTCGGCGCCGATATCGGCGATCAGGAGGAAGCTAACAACCTACCCTTGGTGGGGATCAGCGCCGATGTGAAAGCTCGCGAGAACCGGGTCGAGATCATCGTCGGCGGCAGACCCGACGTCGACCTGACGCGCTTCATCGAGAGGCCGAAACACGTTTGGGTTAAGGAACCTAGATTACCTGGAGACGAGGCGATGGAGATTGAATCCGAAGATGGAATAAAGACGATTCTGAACTTCCATCGCATTCGCCCCGAAGAAACCGAGCGCCAGTTGCCTGCGGGGGCTTAAGAACTCATTTGAAATGAGTAGCGCGTTGATATTTGCTGCAATTTCGACACTTGTATTCAGGAACCGCTTGCTTACGCGCGCGGTACCGTACCGCGACCGTGAGGTTATGGTCAGGATGAGCTTGAACGCGCCGGAGCGTACCGCGTCTACCAGGATCCTGCCGACTTAATGCGCCATCTGGATGAAGTCGGAGTCCGGTCTGCGCCGCAACTGTCATTTGATTTGAGAGGTTAGACGGTGGATGTAGTTATCGAAGCGACGCCATTTCCAATAGCCAAACCAACTTTGCCGAAGGCCGATCCGTGCGTCGTCGTGATCTTCGGCGCATTGGGCGATCTCGCTAAACGAATGCTTGTTCCCGCCCTCTTCCGTCTGGCCGGCGCGGGCTGTCTGTCTAGTCGCTTCAAGGTGTTGGGCGTGGGGCGTGAGAAGATAAACGATGAAAAATACCGCGAGCGTATGCGCGCCGGCTCGAAAGAGGCGGGCGAGATCAGCGACGCCGAGTGGCGGGCGTTTGCCGGATGCCTGCATTATCTGCAGGGCGATCTCCACGACGTCGAAACTTACCGCCTGATCGCCAGGCGTCTCGAACAGATGACGCTGCAAGAGGGCGCGAGCGAGAACCGCCTGTTCTATCTCTCCACGCCGCCGTCGGTCGCGCCTTCAATCGTCCACGGACTCGGCATAATAAGGCTCTCCTCTGAAGAAAAAGGCTGGTCGCGCGTGGTGGTCGAAAAACCATTTGGGCGCGACCTGGAATCCGCGCGCGCGCTGAACGACTTGATCGCGGACGTTTTCGACGAGAATCAGATCTATCGCATAGATCATTACCTCGGCAAGGAGACCGTGCAGAACATCATTTTCTTTCGCTTCGGCAACTTGATGTTCGAGCCGATCTGGAACCGCAACTATGTAGACTACGTCGAGATTACTGCGGCGGAAACGGACGGCGTCAGACGCCGCGGGGGTTACTACGAAGAGACCGGCGCGCTGCGCGACATGGTGGCCAATCATCTCTTGCAACTCCTGACACTCACCGCGATGGGGCCGCCGGTCGAGTTCGACGGCGACGCGGTGCGCGACGAGAAGGCGCGGGTTTTGCGCTCGATTCACCCGATGACGCCGGAGGAGGCGCTCGTTCGCGCAGTGCGAGGCCAGTACGGCGATGGCGAGATTAACGGCCAGTGGGTTCCGGCCTACAGGGATGAAAATGGCGTGGCGAAGGATTCCATTATCGAGACCTACGCGGCGGTCGAGTTTCGCGTCGAGAATTGGCGGTGGTCGGACGTGCCTTTTTACGTGCGCACGGGCAAACGGCTGGGGGGTGACGTGACTGAGATCGCCGTGCATTTCAAGCGTACGCCGCAAGCGCTGTTCGCGCGCGCGCCTGAAGACCGGATCGAACCGAATGTGATTGTCATTCGCATCCAGCCCGACGAAGGGATCGTTGTCACCTTCGGGGCTAAGCGCCCCGGCGCCGAGATGAAGACCGCCACAGTGCACATGGATTTCTGTTACCGGACGGCCTTCGGCGCGCGCCTGCCTTCCGCTTACGAGACGCTCCTGCTGGATGTGATGCAAGGCGACGCGACGCTCTTCATTCGGCGCGATGAGATCGAAAATCAATGGCGGTTGATCACTCCCATCCTGGAGGCATGGGCGAAGCAGGAGCCCCCGGAATTCCCGAACTACGCGGCCGGCAGCGAAGGGCCTGCGGAAGCTGACGAAGTGCTTGCGCGAAACGGTCACAGGTGGCGTTCGATCAGAGACAGTCTCAGTGGATGTGAAAAGTGAGGTCGAAATGGCGCCTAAACCAATCATCAACTCGAAGCAATTCGGGCGATTGATGGGCCTGATCGAATCCGCGTGACATCTCGCCGGGTTGGAAATCCAGAGGAGGTAATGCGACCCTTCTCTCTTTATTCCGGTCGCCTTACCGAGTCGCCGACTTTGATCTGGCCAACAATTCATCGAGCATCCCGTGCAAATGAGCCGCCGCATTTTCGATGTTCTGATATTTATATTGCCCGGCTCGGCTCTCCGCGGATATCGCCGCGCAACGGTGGACGTTTTCGAAATCGCCATAGGGGAATTTATATCTTCCTTTAGCGTATTCATCTTCATCATCGTCGATCCCCAAATGCCATTTCGCGTATTCACCGAATCCGTGCGCGCGAATAAACTCGTTTTCTTCTTCTGCGGAAGACCGGTGTTCGCTCCACGCGTCCCGTTCGTCTAGCTCGACGCGCCCTTCGTTGACGAGTTTTTTGGCATGGTCAAATGCGATTTTGTTTAATTTCACCGCCATAACTTTCGCCTCCTATTTTGATCATCACGGATGTCGTAACGGACAAGTTGAAACGCCGCGCCGGCGCCGGCAAGAGCGATCCTGCGCACGAAGGCTGGCCCGGCGCGGGACGGCCCGATTCTGACAGGAACTCCTCTTTACGACGCTTTCTCGTCATCTCTCCCGCGGTATTGTGCAAGATGTATGCCTTTCCGGTTGATGATCGGTTGGCCATGGGGATATTGTTTCGATCTTTAATCCTGGCGAGGAATAGGTTGGAGGCAATGGTTATTATGGAAGAGCTCGCGCGACAGAATGATCCGGAACCGCGCTGGCCGGCTTTCATCGCGGTGTTGGCCGGGGGCGGGCTCTACACAGCGCTGCCGACCGCCCTCACCTTCGGCCCGCGCTGGCTCTTCCCTTCCGTCATTCTAGTCTTACTTATTCCCACCGTCATATCTCATCACGCCGGCAGATCCCGATTGAGCGCCGCCTTCGGGCTCGCGGTGAGCGTGGCGCTCACCCTGGGACTGATCATCTCTTTGATCCTCCTGATTAGAGCCTTGCCCGCGCACAAGACGGCGCCGGAGTCGCTTTTGGTTTCGGCGGCTTCGCTCTGGGCCACCAACATTCTGGTTTTTGCGCTGTGGTACTGGAGACTGGACGCAGGGGGGCCACATCAACGCGATAAGCGCGCGAGGCACTCTAACGGGGCTTTCCTCTTTCCCCAGATGATGATGAGCGAAAAGGCGCTTAGAGAAGCCGGGCAACAGGGCTGGTCTCCCAATTTCATTGACTATTTGTTCATCGCCTTCAACACCAACACCGCCTTTTCACCGACCGATACGCCGGCGCTCACGCGCTGGGCGAAAGGCTTGATGATGTTACAGTCACTGCTCTCGCTGTTGATTATCGCGCTGCTGGCTGCGCGCGCCGTTAATCTCCTGTGATCGCCGGCCGCTAACATCGATAGGCGCCACCGGCTGGCTCGGTTTTGGATGAACAGGTCGAACTGCGTCGTGGTCGCGCCTTCTTCGATTCCGCGCTTAACCTAACGCCATTGGGATTGTAGGGGCGCATTTTATCTTCAAAAATCATAAACCAACGGCTGAGTTCATGACGCCGCTAACGCGGCAAGGAGAGCTGAGCAGTCACGTTCAGCTTCGTTTCATCAGCCCCGTTAGATTTACTGCGCTCGAAATCAGTCCGACGTGACTGAACGCCTGCGGGAAGTTGCCCAGGAACGCGCCGCTCGACGGGTCTACTTGTTCGGGCAACAACCCTAGCGCATTGGCCCGATCGCAAAGAGAATCGAACAGGTCGATCGCTTCATCCAACTTTCCTTGATAGGCAAGATTGTCCACCATCCAGAAACTGCAGATCAGAAACGCGCCTTCGCGCCCGCCCAGGCCGTCGGGAGAGACGTACGGCAAATAGCGGTACAACAAGCCGCCGCCCGCGCTCAGCCGTTCGGCTATCGCCGCGGTCGTCGCCACCATTTTGGGGTGATCGACGGGGATGACATGGCGCAGAGGCAGACACAACAGGCTGGCGTCGAGGCCGCCGCCGCCCAGATGTTGTGTCAATGAACCAAGTTTTTCATCCCAGGCTTCGTCGAGTACCGCCCTGCGAATCTCGTCGGCGGCAGCGCGCCACTTCCCCACTTCGCCCTGTAATTTGAATCGTTCGACCATTCGCGCTCCGCGGTCCAGGGCCACCTGGCACATAGCCACGGAATAAGTAAATACCCTGCCCTGCGTACGCACTTCCCAGATGCCGTGATCAGGATTTCGCCACTCGCGGGCGGCGGCTTCGATCAATCTGCGGAGCCTTTGCCACAACTTTTCATCAATCTCGCCGCAATGCGCCACCCATTTGTAAGCGCAATCGAGAATCTCGCCGTACACGTCGTGCTGAATCTGTTCGGCCGCCGCGTTGCCCCATCGCACCGGACGCGAGCCACGATAGCCTTCAAGCCCCTCATCTGTGCGCTCCGGCGGAGGGCCGGCGCCGTCCAGGGTATAGAGCGCTCTTGGACGACCGCCGCGCTCGACCGCGTCCAGCGCCCAACCGAGAAACCCCAACGCCTCCTCCGGGCAGCCGATGCGATTGAGCGCGTAAACCGTAAACGCCGTATCGCGCAACCACGAATAGCGATAATCCCAGTTGCGCTCACCTCCGATAACCTCAGGCAGCGAAGAGGTCGGCGCCGCCACGAGCGCGCCGCTCTCAAAGTGATCAAGCAGCTTGAGCGTCAGCGCAGAGCGGCGCACGATTTCTTTCCGCGGCCCTTCGTATCCGATGCGCGCGGCCCAACGCCGCCAGGCTTCGCGCGTCGCGATCAGCGAGGCTTCCGCCGACAGCGGCTTATGCCTGCCGATAGCGGCGCAGCCCCAGCGCAACGTCAGGCTCAAACTGGCGCCTTCACTAAGTTCCATCACACTACGCAGCCCTTCCAGCGGTAAGGAAGACGTAAGTTGCAGATCCAGATGGGGGTGGGAGAGGCTGCGTAGGGACAATCCTCCACTGCGCGCCGCAACCTTCGCGCCGCCGCGCGGCTCGATCTCGACCCTCAGACGCGCGCCGCCACTGAGAGCCTCCACCGAGCGCAATAGCTCGCAGCGCCCGGCGGCGGCGTCCTCCGTCAGATCCGCGCCCTGCCGAAGCGTGAGCGCGTCCGTTACGCGGACTGACCCCGCCGGCCCGCGCATTTCCGTCACCAGCACCGCTGTATCAGGTTCGTAATATTGACGCGACTCAACCATGCCTTCAGGAGCGATGGTGAAAGCGCCGCCGCGCCGCGCGTCAAGAATCCTGCAGAATACCGGCGGCGAATCGAAGCGCGGCGCGCACATCCACGAGATCGCGCCGTCGCGCCCGACCAGCGCCGCCGTCGAGCCGTCGCCGATCAGGCCGTGATCTTCAATCGGCAAATAGCCACCGGCGTATGAAACCGGCTTGAACTCGTCCATCAATGAATCTCAGTCTGTTGTTATCCTGATCTGTTCATCGTTATGATGACACCCGGCGATTTTGCAACCACGGCGCCGCCTGACGTGATGGCGCGGTTATAACTTCCTCAGCGGCGTCCGAGGAGAACGGTCGCCCCCTTACGATTGATCAGAAATTTTAAGCTGGATAGGCGCAGCTTTTATTCGCGGTAAGAAGAGACGAAGACAGGGGGCTCCAGAATCCGGACGCGTTCGGCGCCGGCGCGCCGCGGCCTTACTGGCGGCGGACACGTCTGGAGCCGGTTGGTGTGGCGATTTGGCTGATGGGGCTTTGGCTATTTCGTCTCGCGGCGTCTCGTCTCTCGCGTCGCGGAACAGAGGTCGGAATCTCAGCTTGTCAGTACGGCGCGAGTTTCTTTCTGCTCGAAAAACCTGTCGCGGTCACGGGCGTGTCGAACCTGCGCATTTACGCGGCAATGCGCGGCGAAACGCCGGAATACTTTCTCGAAACGCGCAACGCGCCGGGCGCGTTCTACTCAGTGGCGGCGAAGCCAAAGGCGGAATAACCACAATCTTACCACCTGGAGGACAAGTGATGAGCAAGCGAAATCAAAACCCGGAATTGTCGAAGCCTGGTCGGCGCGCTTTGTTGAAAGGCGCGGCGACTTTAGCAGGCGGCGCGCTGCTGCCGACCGCGATTGGGGCGGGAACGAAAACAGAGTCAACCGCCAATGGTTGCGGCGCCGCTGTTTCAGCAGGAAGCGGTAAAGCCGTCGTCGAAACCACGGCGGGCAAAGTCGGAGGTTATGTCCGCAACGGCATATTCACTTACAAAGGAATTCCTTACGCCGCGCCGGTCGGCGGCGAAGCGCGCTTTATGCCTCCGGCCAAACCCAAGCCCTGGGCGGGCGTGCGAAGCTCTATGCAATACGGTCAGGTCTGCCCGCAGGTCGCCCGCGCCGGTTGGGCGAACGATGAAGAGGCCTGGCTCTTCAGTTGGGACGACGGGATTCCCGGAGAGGACTGTTTGCGCGCGAACGTATGGACGCCTGGCATTAACGATAACAAGAAACGCCCGGTGATGGTCTGGCTGCACGGCGGCGGTTTTCAGGCCGGTTCGGGGCAGGAACTGCCTTCTTACGACGGCGAGAACCTGAGCCGTCGCGGGGATGTCGTCGTTGTTTCGGTCAATCACCGCCTGGGAGTTCTCGGCTATTTGAATCTGGCCGAAGCGGGCGGCGCGAAATACGCTGGCGCCGCAAACGCCGGTCAACTCGATCTGGTGGCGGCGCTCGAATGGGTGCGCGACAACATCGCGAACTTCGGCGGCGATCCCGGCGCCGTGACGATCTTCGGGCAATCGGGCGGGGGCGGAAAAGTCAGCGCATTGATGGCGATGCCGGCGGCGAAGGGGCTATTTCACAGAGCCGTCGTTCAGAGCGCTTCGGGCTTGCGAATGGCTTCGGCTGAAAACACGGCCAGGCTGGCGGCGGCGACTTTGGCGGAGCTGAACCTGAGCGGCGATCAGCTTGACCAACTTCACAAATTGCCGGTTCAAACCTTGATCGCTGCGGGACAGGCGGCGGCGCGCAAACTGGCTCCGGCTGGCGGCGGTCTGCGAGTCTTTCAAAGGCGGGCGGATCGAATCGGCTGGGCGCCGACGGTGGATGGAAAGATTCTGCCACAACATCCTTTCGACCCTGCCGCGCCGGCGATTTCAGCCAACGTCCCGCTGCTAATCGGCACGACGCTCAACGAATTCACCAGCGGCATCAACAATCCGAACGTTGACGCTCTAACCGAAGACGAATTGGCCGAACGCGTGAAGGCGATGTACGGCGAACGCAGCAGCCAGATCATCGCCGCATTCCGCAAAGCTAATCCAAAAGCCAAACCGTTCGACATTCTCTCGTTCATCTCCACAGTGCCCACGCGGCACAGCTCAGTCACGCAAGCCGGGTTAAAATCCGCGCAAGGCGCCGCCCCGGCGTATCTTTACCTATTCACGTGGCAGACACCGGTGCTTGACGGCCGTCCGCGCGCGTTCCATTGCGCTGAACTGGCTTTCGTCTTCGACAACATTGATAGTTGCGTAAACATGACCGGAGGCGGGGCGGACGCGCGCGCCTTGGCCGCGAAGATGAGCGAGGCCTGGATCGCGTTTGCGCGCAAGGGCGATCCGAATCATCCGGGCTTGCCGAAATGGCCGGCTTTCACTGCGGACAAGGGCGCGACCATGATCTTCGACAACAAGTGTGAAGTGAAGAACGACCCTGATGGTCCGGAACGGCGCACGGTGACGATGGCGTGAGCGGCGTCGCGGGCTGTTGGATATTGAAGAAAGCTCAGTACTCTGGAAACTAAGTTTTCTTGTGTTTAGCGTTTTTTTTCTGGCGATATCCAGTTTAACTACAAACGTTGGGAGAGAGCGTTTAGAGTACCGG
>DATCXQ010000623.1:0-10635 GCA_036565725.1 Blastocatellia bacterium | reverse complement strand
CGGCCGCCGCAGGCGCGGCCTCTGGGGCCGCCGCTGTAGATCAGACTTTCGCGGCGATGCGGGCGCAGACCGATGAGACTTTCGAGGTTTTGCAGCGCGATCAGCAGGGCTACGCTACGACGAACGGGTTAATGGCGATTGTCAATTCGATGAGCCGCCTGCCCGGGCGCAAGGCGGTGCTCTTCTTCTCAGAAGGCATCGCAATACCGCCGAACGTGCAACAGCATTTCAGTTCGGTGATCAACGCCGCCAACCGCGCCAACGTAAGCGTCTACGCCGTGGACGCCGCCGGATTGCGACTCGAAAGCACATTGCGGGCGACGCGCGAGGAGATCAACGCCCGCTCGCGACAGCGGATGGATAGCCTGGACAGGGTTATGAACAGCGCCGGAGGCCCGTTGACCAAAGGGCTTGAGCGCAATGAAGACCTGCTCAATTACAGTCCGGAAAGCGGCCTTTCGCAACTCGCGCAGCAGACCGGCGGCGCGTTCATCGGCGGCGTCAACGACATCGACTCCAAACTGAAGGAGGTCGACGAGGACCTCGGAACGTACTACCTGTTGACCTATTCGCCGACCAACCAGAATTACGACGGGAAATTCAGGAACATCTCGGTCAAGGTCAAAAGATCTGGAGTCGACGCGCTGTCCCGCCGCGGTTATTACGCCGTGCCGCCGACAGGCTCTTCGCCGATGTTCTATTACGAGGCCCCGCCGCTGGCGTTGCTGAGCGGTTCGGCCAGACCGAAGGATTTTCCGCTGCTGGCGGGCAGCCTCAATTTTCCCGAAGCCGGGCGCGTCGGACGCACCGCCGTGGAGGTCGAAGTCCCGACCGGCGCTTTCACTTTCACCCCAGACAACGAGAAGAAGATTTACGGCTCGGATTTCAGCATCGTGGTTCTGATCCGCGATCAGTCGAAGCAGGTCGTGGAGAAGCTCAGCCATCACTACGGCCTGGTCGGGCCTCTTAAATCGCTCGACTCGGTGAAGAAAGGGAAGATTCTTTTTTATCGAGAGCTGAGTTTGCCGCCCGGCAAATACGAAGTCGACGCCGTCGCTTACGACGCGCTCAGCGCCAAAGCCTCGGTGAACAAGTGCGTTTTGGAGATTCCCGCCGCCGGCGAAAACGATCTGCGTCTGAGCAGCGTTGCGATCATTCAGCGCGCCGAGCCGGCGCCGGAGAAGACCGACAGCCCTTTTCTGGTCGGCGATCAGTTAATGGTCTACCCGAACCTGGGCGAGCCTGTCCGCAAGTCGGCGAAGCAACTGGGCTTCTATTTCAACGTCTACACGGCGAAAGGCTCGACCGAGGCGCCGAAGCTCACTCTCGAAGTGCTGCAAAATAACAAATCGGTCGCCAAGGTTCCGCTCAAGCTGGGCGCGCCCGACGCCAAAGGGCGCATTCAATACGCCAGCGCGCTGCCGCTCGACAGTTTGAACCCCGGAACCTACGAATTGAAAATTTCCGTCAGCGACGCGAAGAGCGCAGTCAGCCGCTCCGCCTCTTTCGCGCTCGAACCTTGAAAAAGGAGGAACCTATGAAAAACGCCTTCGCTACGATGCTTGTCATCGCGCTAACTGGCGCCCAGCCTGTCACGACGTTCTGCCAGTCGCAGAGCGATCAGGGCAAAGTGAAAATCGCGACCGGTGAAGTTCTGCTGGACATGGTGGTGAGAGATAAGAAAGGGCGCCTCGTCAAAGACCTGAAAGCTTCCGATGTTGAAGTCTATGAGGACGGCGCCCTGCAGAAGCTGGAATCTTTCCGCCTGATCACGCGCGCGGACGAAGCCGAAGCGGACAAAGCGAAAGCCGCATCCGGCGGTCAGACTAAACAGACGGTCATACCGGAAAGCGGCTTCAGCACGGTGGCGATGGTCTTCGACAACCTCACGCCGGATTCGCGGCGCTACGCCTGTCAGGCGGCGAAGGCTTACGTGAACGAGAACATCAAGTCCAAGGATTACGTCGGCGTTTTCGCTTTGGGATCGTCGCTCGCTCCGGTTCAATCGTTCACCCGCGATATGGAGTTGACCAAAAAAGCCATCGATCAGGTCGAGACGACGGCGTACAATACCAATATCAAGCCCGGTACAGGCCAGGATTTATTGAATAAGGCCGAAAAACTGCCGGACCTCCAAGATCCGTCCCAAAAGCAATTTGCGCTGTTTCAGGCAACAGTGGTCGAAGCTTTTGAGAAACTGGAGCTTCAAAGAAAGGGGCTGGCGACCGTTAACGGCCTGGCGGCAATCATCGAGGCGCAGAAAAACATGGCGGGCCGTAAGGCCATCCTCTTCTTCTCGGACGAAGTAACCATCACCCCGGAAACGGGCGCGCAGTTCGCCGATCTCACCAGCGCCGCCAATAAGGCCAATGTGACGATCTATACAGTAGACGCCGCCGGACTTCGCTCGGAAAGCCAAACCACGGAAGCGGCTCGCAATCAGAGGGCTCTCGCAGAGAGGGCGAGAAACCGGGCTGACTCAGGCGGCCTGATTTTGGGACAGGCGGTCTTGAAAGATATGGAGAAGAACGAATCCATAGTCAACAACAGCGCGTTGGGCAGACTTGAGCAGCTCGCGTTATGGACCGGCGGTTTTGTCGTCAGCGACACGAACGACATGGCCAAGCGGTTGGGCCGCGTTGATGAAGAGTTGCGGACTTATTACCTGATGAGCTACGCCACGACCAATCAGAACCTCGACGGCAAATTCCGCCGGATCGAGGTGAAGCTCAAGCGCTCCGACCTGGTCGTTCAGTCGCGCAAGGGCTATTACGCGGCCTCATCGGGCGCTTCGTTCGCGGACTTTGAAGCGGCCGCCATCGCGGCGCTGAATAAATCCGGCGCCCCTCTTCCCGTCAGGGCGATGGCGCTGAGCTTTCCACAGGCGGCCCCCGTCGCGCGCGTTCCGGTGATAGCGCAGATTCCGTCCGACGCGATTACTTTTGTCGAAGATAAGGCGGCGAAAACCTGGACGACGGACTTCAGGGTGATCGCGCAGATCAAGGACCGGGAGAAGCAGGTTGTAAAAAATCTGAGCCAGCAATTTCGACTTAACGGTCCGCTGGACAAGCTGGCGGAGGCCAAAAGAAATGGGCTGAATTATTACCGCGAGGCCGAGCTTCCGACGGGCGGATATGAGATCGAGATCATCGCTCACGACGCTCCGAGCGCCAAGGCCTCGATGCATCGAATCCCGCTCGAGGTCGCGGCGGAGGGCGAAAGCAAACTCTCGTTGAGCAGCGTGATCATCGTGGCGAGCGCCTCGCCGGCTCCGGGGAACCGCCAGGCGGAAAACCTGTTCGTCGTCGGAGATCTGTTGTTGACGCCCAATGTCGACGCGCCGATTCGTAAATCGGTCAGCAAACAGTTGCCCTTCTTCTTCACTATCCGCCCAGCGAGGGGGGGCGCGGCTCCGACGGCGGAGCTTGAAATTCTCCAGAACGGGAAACCGCTTGCGAAATTGCCACTGCCGCTGCCGGCCGCCGACGCGTCGGGGCGCATCCAGTTCGCCAGCGCGCTGCCGCTCGACAGTTTGAGCGCGGGAGGCTACGAGCTGAAAATCTCTGTCACTGACGCGAAGAGCGCGGTCAGCCGCTCAGCCTCGTTCACCGTTGAGCCTTAGGCTCTGAGATTGATACCAGATCTAAATCAGCTGGTAATGAAAAGAATGTCTTTCCACCACAGAGACGCAGAGGACGCAGAGGTTTCGCAGAGAGAAGGAGAGAGAATAGAGAAGCGCCTTCTTCACTCTATTTTTCTCTCTGCGAAACCTCTGCGTCTCTGCGGCGCCCTTCTCTCCGCCATTCTTTTGCTGGCGCTGTTAATCGCGCTGCCGGTCGGCGAGGCGCAGACGCAGACCGGTAACAACACCCAGCAGAGCCAAAGCTGGAACCGCCGCGTCGCCGGCGCGGGTGACTACCAGATCGTGCTGGAAGTTTCAGGGCGCGTCGAGGTCAGCCGTTTCTTTAAAATGCCCGACCCACTTGACCTTCGCTCCGTCTGCGATGCGAAGCGCGAGGCTGAGCGGCGCGCGATTCTTTCCTCCGAAGGTTATCTGAACACTCTCTTGCAAGCCGGGGACCGACGCCAGTTTGAAATCCAACTGGCGCAACTGCGCAACGAACTGGGCCAGTTGTACGCCTATCGCGGCGAGATGGCGAAATCCGTCGAGCATTTCGAAGCGGCCTACGAGTTGATCCGAAGCGTCGTTCCCACACATCCGGAATTCGCGGGTGACAAAGTTTCCATGGACGAGATTCTGGGCGTGGCTCATATGCGTCGCGGCGAGCTGGAAAATTGCGTCCACAATCACAACGCCGAGACCTGCATCTTCCCGCTCAGCCGGGCCGCGCTGCACGGGCGCGCCGAAGGCTCGACGAAGGCCATCGAATATTTCAAAAAACATCTCGCCCAAAAACCTGACAACCTCGAAGTCCGCTGGCTGCTCAACCTGGCCTACATGACTCTGGGCAAATATCCGCAAGCCGTGCCGCAGGCTTATTTGATCCCGCCCTCGGCTTTCTCTTCAAAAGACAGGGTCGGGCGGTTCGTTGACGTCGCCGCGTCGCTCGGCGTCGATCCGGTCGGCGGCGCGGGCGGCGTGATTATGGACGATTACGACAACGACGGCCGTCTCGACATTGTGATCTCGACCGTCAGCTCTTGCGATTCTTTGCGTTATTTCCACAACGACGGCGGTTCATTCAGCGACTGGACTGAGCGGGCGAAGCTCTCGGATCAGTTGGGCGGCATCAACTGCGTTCAGACCGATTACGACAACGACGGCCGTCTCGACATCTTTGTGATGCGCGGCGGATGGGAATTCCCCATGCGAAATTCCCTGCTGCGTAACAACGGGGACGGGACTTTCACCGACGTGACGCAATCGAGCGGATTGGCCAGCGGCGAACACCGCACGCATACGGCGGCGTGGGGCGATTTCGACAACGACGGCCGTCTCGACGTCTTCGTCGGCCACGAGGAGACGCCGAGCCAATTGTTTCGTAATCGCGGCGACGGGACGTTTGAAGACGTGACGAGGAAGGCCGGCGTGGGCCGCACGGCGTTCACCAAAGGCGCGGCGTGGGGCGATTACGATAACGACGGTTACACCGATTTCTACGTCTCGAATTACGGCGAAGAGAATTTTCTTTATCATAACCGAGGCGACGGGACGTTCGAAGAAGTCAGTAAGCGGCTCGGCGTCGAAAAGCCCCTGATGAGTTTTCCCACGTGGTTCTTCGATTACGACAACGACGGATGGCTCGACCTCTTTGTGGCCAGCTTCGCGCCGTCGGTCGCCGAAGTCGCGCGCGGCTTTCTGGGGCTGCCGCCGCGGGCTGAAACGATGAAGCTTTACCGCAACGATGCGAAAGGCGGGTTTCAGGACGTGACGAATGAAGTCGGATTGAACCGCTTTGTCCCGACGATGGGCGCGAATTTCGGCGACCTGGACAACGACGGCTTTCTAGATATTTACCTGGGAACCGGCGCGCCCTCTTACGCGGCGCTCGTGCCCAATTTTGCCTTCCGCAATCAGGCGGGGAAGAAGTTCGCCGACGTGACGGCGGCGACAGGCGCGGGCCACTTGCAGAAAGGCCACGGCGTGGCCTTCGGCGACTTCGACAATGACGGCGACGAGGATTTTTACGTGAACGTAGGTGGCTTCGTGCCCGGCGACTACTACAACAAGGTTCTCTTCGCCAATCCCGGCGGCGCGCATAACTGGATTTCAATCAAGCTCAATGGCGCGAAGAGTAACCGCGCTGCCATCGGCGCGAAGATCAAATTGACTTTGCCCGGCGTGAACGGGCAGAAATCGCTGCGCTATCGCGAAGTGACCGGCGGCGGCTCGTTCGGCGCCTCGTCGTTGCGGCAGGAGATAGGGCTCGGCCGCGCCAGACAGATTGATGCGATAGAGATTTGGTGGCCCGCCAGCGGCGCGCGACAGATCTTTCGGAACGTCAAAGTCAATCAGTTTATCGAGATTGATGAGTCGAATAGTGAATATCGACCGCAGCCCATACCTGTTCGCTGAATGAAAGCAACAGAAACGCCTAAGGGGTTACCTCGAATCGGGCTTTGCTTTCTCGGAATTTTCGTCAATTGCTTCGCCGCGAACGAAACCTTTGGCGGCTGCCTCCTCGGCGATCTTGTTCAGGCGGACGAAGGTTTCGCGCGCCTGGTCGGCGTCGGCCTTGCGGCCTGCCCTGGCGTAAGCGCGTGAGAGTGTGAAATGGACTCTCGGCTCGTTGGGGGTGAGGCGTCGCGCCGTCTCCAATTCCTCGACGGCCCTTGCGTTCTCTCCCATTTCAAAAAGGATTCTGCCGAGGACGTAATGTCCGAGCGCCAGGCGGGTATGCAGTTCAACGGCCTCCTGCGCGAACTTAAGTCCCGCTTCGGCTTCCTTGTTTCTCATGTGAACGTAGGCGATTTGAAGCCTGGCCAGAGCGTGGTTCGGAGAGTTTTCTATCTCTTTTTTGAAAGCCGCGATGGCTCCCTCGTCGTTGCGCTGGTTGAGCAGATAGCGACCGCAGGCGTATTGCACGCCGGGCGCCTTCGGGTAATCGGCGGCCAGGCGTTCGTATTCCTGCCGGGCGTCGCCCTGATTCTTCTGCGCCGACAGATGCTCGGCGAAACCCGCGCGGCGGATCATCTCGCGATCCCGGTAACCTGGCGGTATCTGAGAAGGGAGCATCGGCAGCCGCAGGACGGCCAGACCGTGCGCGATGATCAGGTCTTCGCGATTTACGTTCGCATAGCTCAGCCCGCCGAAGAGATTCTGAGCCGTCTCGAAATCGCCTTTCAGCAACAGCAGCAGCCCCTCGTGATAGCGCATCGCCATCTCGAGGTCGTGATTGTTTCCGACGCCTATCTGTCGCCCCTGCCGAATGCGCCCGAGCGCGTTGTCGTAATTGCCCACTCTGAACTCGCACAATCCGAGCATCACGAACGGCGCGCCGGCCTGCGGCTGCAGCTCGGTAACGCGTTTGAACGCCGGGACTGCTTCGGCGTACCGGTCGCGGTCGTAAAGCAGCGTGGCCAGGTACCACCATCCGTCGACCCAGCTCGGCTTCGCCGCGACGGCTTTGCGATATAGTTCGATGGCGTCATCAAACCGCCCCGCCTCGCGCGCCTCGTCGGCCTGCGCTTTAAATTGGTCGAAATTCGCCTGCGTTTTTGTCGGCGCTTTGTTCGGTTGGGCCGGGGGGCCTGCTCTGCGCTGCTGGGCCTGCGCGGGGAAGTAGAAAAGCAGGGCAATGAAAACAATTGCTGGCGTTGCTAAGGTCTTGAGATTCATCAACACTCCCTCCCGTTCCGGTCATTGCTGTTTTGTTGAGGCTGTGGCGGACGTTTTGGCGACGCCCTCGCCTTCGACGACTTTGATGTACTGATTTATCGGCGGATTGGCGATATTGTCGACTTTGCCGCTGGGCCATTTGACCTCGACGCTCGAGATCTTCGCCGCCTGTCCGGCGCCCAGAATTTCGCGCGGATCATGGGACGCCAGATAGCTGCCGCCGGCGGTCTTCAAACGCGAACGCTTCACGCCGCCGGCCGTCCAGGTGATGATCGCGCCGACCGCGCCCGGATTGCTTTTCGTCGCGACGAGCTGAAGCCCGAGCCAGTTGTTTCGGTTCCCGCCCTCGTTTCGCAGCAGGATAGGCGGTTCTCCGTTGTTGATGATCAACACGTCGATGTCGCCGTCGTTATCGATGTCGCCGACCGACAGCCCGCGGGCGGAGAAATCGCGTTTAAAAACCTCGCCCGATTGCGCGCTGACGTTTTTGAATTTGCCGTTGACGTTCTCGAACATCAGCAGCGGCTCTTTGTATTTCACCTTCGCCGCCTGTATCTCGACCATGTCGTCGGGGTGGCCGTTAGCAAGGATCAGGTCGGGGTCGCCGTCGTTGTCGTAATCGAAGAACTTCAATCCCCAGCCGCTCAACAGCCTTGTCGCCTGGGCTATTTCGCCCGCCTGATCCGTGAAGGTCAAGTCTTTCTCGTTGCGGTAAAGGCTGAATAGTTCCTGGTCAATGTTGGCGACGAACAAGTCCTGCCACCCGTCGCCGTCGAAATCGGTCGCGTCAACGCCCATCCCCGAACGCGGGCTGCCCGAATCGCTGTAGCCGACGCCGGAAGCCAGCCCGGCCTCTTCAAACTTGCCGCCGCCTTTGTTGACGAACAGGTAATTGGCCATTGTGTCGTTGGCTACGAACAGGTCCATCATTCCGTCGTTGTTGACGTCCGTGGCGACCGCGCCGAACGATTTGCCGGGCGAATTGGCGATGCCCGACGCCTTGCTCACGTCGCTGAATTTGCCGTCGCCGTCATTGTGAAACAGGAAGCTCGGTCGCGGTTTGAAGACGCGCGGGATGCAGTAATAACGCCTGCCCAGACGGTTGTCGCCGCAGAATACGCTGCCCGAGGCGCTGTATTGCACGAAGCTCGATACGAACATGTCGAGCTTGCCGTCGTTGTCGTAATCGAAGAACGTCGCGCAGGTTGACCAGTTCGGCGCAGCGACTCCGGCTCTCTCGGTCATGTCGGTGAACGCGCCGTCGCCGTTGTTGCGGAACAGCACGTTCTTGCCGTAATTGGTCACGTACAAATCCTGACGCCCGTCGCCGTCAAAATCGGCCGCCGCCGCGCCCATCCCGAAATGGCCCATCTGGCCGCAGCCGACGCCGGCTTTGTCGGCCACGTCGGTAAACGTGCCGTCGCCGTTGTTGCGATAGAGCGCGTTTTTGATCGGCGTTTTCGGCGTGAAGAAGTCCGAGGAGCCGCTGTTTACGAGGTAGACGTCCATCAGCCCGTCGTTGTTGTAATCGAAAAACAACCCGCCGCCGCCGCAGGTTTCAGGCAAATGGCGCCCGTCCGAACGTCCGTTGTCATGCGCCCAGGTTATGCGGCTGTCCTTCGTTACGTCCACGAAGGTCACTGGCTGCGCCGTCGAAGCGTTCTGCGCATTCGGAATGGATAATGGCCGCAAGGCAAGGCAGACGGCGACGGTAATCGCGAACAATAGAAATTTCACTGTTTCCTCAGATGTATGAAGATGGTTAGCCACCGCAGGGCACAGAGGGGATTTAATGACTTCTCTGTGTTCTCTGTGCCCTCTGTGGCTATTCATCCATGTGAAAACTGATGTAATTCGCGCATGCTGCATGTAAATAATGATCAATACGGAAATGGCTCGCCCGGTTTGGCGATGCGAATCCGATGATCGGTGAATTTGAAATGCGAGCCGGGCAGATCGACCTTCGGCATGTGGCACGAAGCGCAGTTCTTCGCCGCGACTTTGCAGCCTGGCGCCGCGTCGCCTTCGCCCGATTGCCCCGATTGCCCCGATTGAGAGGATTTCGCGACGGCGCCCGATCCGCGTCCGGGTTTATGGCAGGCCAGGCATTTTGTGTCGTAATAAGCTTCGTCCTGCGACGCCGATTCATGCGGGTTGTGACACGCCGTGCAGCTTATCCTGCGATCGTCGGAGTAACATTTGCTGCCGAAGATGCGATAAGGCTGGAAGCGGACGCCGTTCATGCCTATTCGCTTCGGCGCCATGACTATCTCCTCGGCGCTGCGATGACAAGAGCCGCAGAAGTCCTGGGTCAATTCATCGCCGCCGAGCCTCGCCGGGTTGAATATCTTATCCTTATTCTGCAGTCCCTGCTTACCTGCGGCGACGTGCTCGGCGCCAGGGCCGTGGCATGCCTCGCATCTGACTCCGGGCGCCAGCTTCTCCAAATGTAACTGGGCGCCGCTGACCGCGCCGGTCGAATGGCAATTGAAACACTGCATGACTTCGTCACGGGGGAGTTTTCGGCCGAAGGCTTCGAGCGCCGATTGAGGGCGCGTATCCTGGTAGCCGAGGGTAATGTCCAGGCTTTTGATCTCAGCGTAATAGCTCACGCGGCTTTCGTAATAATCGCCGGCGTATTTGAGTAAATACGTCTGCCCGGCTTTCCCCTGACCGAAGCTGTAAAGGATCGGCTCTGAAATAGTCTCTTTGCCGTCCGTCACGGTGTATACGCTCTGATCGCCCTTGCGAAGGATCTCATAAGAAAACTTGCCGTCACGGAACGCCAGCGCCTTGTGCGAGCTGAGGATCGGCGATTCCGCCACAAGCTCCAACGCGAGTCCCATAGAGCTTTTTTCCTGAGCCGCAACCTTGTCCTTGTGACATTCGGCGCAGGCCTGGCTGCCGACGAAATTGACGCCGGCTGGAATTCTGGTCGGCCTCCATACCTTGCCACGCTGAGACTGTTCGCCCGGCGCGGGCGGGAGCGAGAACCCGAACGCGGCGAACGCCGCAAAAGCGAGCGATATCGTTAAGGCCAGTTTTTTCTTTTGACGGAGATGAGTCATCAACAAACCTTCGGCCAATGTTTCCTTTTTTCCAGTCGCCGCAGCGACGATTGAGCCTAGGGACGAATAGCGCACATCCGGTCCAGTCGCGGAGCGACGGTTGAGATTGCTGATCAGGCTCAACCGTCGCTCCGCGACTGAATTAACTATGGATTCGCTCCCCGGCTTTAATGGTCTTTGAAAATTAACCGCAACCACGCAATTCAACGTAGGGGCAGACCTATGTGTCTGCCCCGGCCGGGAAGTGTGCGCACAAACCGGGGCAGA
>DATCXQ010000607.1:0-2763 GCA_036565725.1 Blastocatellia bacterium | reverse complement strand
GGGAGAGAAACAGTTTCTGATCCTTGAGAACCGGTGATAGGAGGTTGTGGTTGGAAAATATCGTCCACGTAAAATCTCCGAAGTTGTTCGAGAGTCGACTCTCGAATACCAGACGCTATCACTTCCGGGTATATCCCGGAGGTTGATGGACCGCTACCGGATTCGCCTGAATCCAAGAGTCAACCGGCCCGAAGCAGTCCGTTCCCGGAAGTTTCTTCCGGGCGTGAATACGAAACTTGGAACTGCAAGCTCCATCTACAGCGTCAGCTTAGATGGAGTAGTTGACTCAAGCGATCCTCCTAGTTGTCACGGACGTAAACGACAAGTTCAACGCCCGGCCTCAGTGTGAACGACTGCGGCAAGGCCCGCCACCCGGGCAACCCGGCGAGTAACGATTGCTGGTTCGCGTGGGCGATGACGATGGGCTGCGTAATTTGTGACGGGCCATCGGCGGGCATGGCGCCCGAAAAGGCCGCATACTTGTAATCGCGCAGGTACCAGGGCAGCGGCCAATATTCCGGCGACGACACGAGAATGGGCGTGTCGTAGTGTGACCGCTTGTCGGCTTCGCTTTTGACCGCTTGCGCGAGTTGGAATATGTCTCTGTCGGTTTGCGCGTAGACGTAGCCGTACAAACCCTCACCCTCCCTGTATGGTTTAAGGCTGAGGCTGCGCCCGACGTAGACGCCATAGCCGCTGCGGTTGTCGTTGTCGTCGTATTTATCGAAATTGACGGCCCAGGCCAGACGGAGGTTGAAGATCAGAACCGTGACGAGCGTCGCAGCCAATAACAACCTGAGCGAAATAAGCTGCGCCGCGCCGTAGACCCTCTGCGCGGCGTGGCCCGAAAGGAGCGCCATCGGAATCAGGAAACTGAGCGCCAGCCAGGGCGTCTTGTATCCGATGATCGAATAAGCCAGGGTTATCCCCAGCGCCCATGCGCCGACGAAGAGCCAGAAGCGAGTCCATCTTCGCATGATGAAAACTCCGGCCAGCAGCGAGCCGATGAACAAAGGCAGCTCGAGTTTGTACAGAATGCCGATGTAGTACCAGAAGTCTTTGACGTGCTCACCGCCGCTGCGACCTGTCCAAAGCGCGACGGATTTGACCGCATCCGCTATGCCGCTCCAGTGAATATGTTCGGTCCCATCCGGATACTTCTGCGGGGCGAAGAATGAAGCGTAGAAAATAACGTTGATGAAGACGAAGATCATGCCCGCCGCCAGCGCATGGTCGAGCGACGGCGCCACGCCCAGGCAATCGCGTTTGAATTCGCGCGCGAACGCGGCGGGCGTGACCTCACCCCGCTGCATGAGTCTTTGCGTAACCTCCCATCCTGTGGCGCAGAGGGCGGCGATGATCATGACGACAGCTGTAATGATGGCCGTCTCCTTGGTGGCGAAGAGCAGCCCGGCGGAGGTCGCCAGCAGCGCGAGCCAGACGAAGTTCTTCGATTCCGCATAGCGCCACGCGCCGACGACGATTCCGAGCGAGAAACAGCCGAACGACATCTCGTGAATGAAATCGCGCGAGAAATAGACAAGGCCCGGCGAGAGGGCCATCAGAAAAGCCGCTACCGGAGTCCCGACCGGGCCTAAACGCTCTCTCAACAACCAGACCATCAGCACAGTCAGGATGCCGAACAGAGCCGGCGTGAATCGCAGCGCGAAGTCGTTGGAGCCGAAGACCCGCAGCGCGACGAGGGCAAAGTAATAGAGCGACGGGCCATGATAGTTTTCCGGGTTGTATTTGTACTCGCCGCTTTTGGCCAGGTTCAGCAGGAAGTGGGACATCACCCCTTCGTCATGGTGGAACGGTTTGATGCCGATCTGGTTGAAGCGAAGCCAGGCAGCGACGATCACAGCCAGAATGAAGACGATCACGCAGACCGGTTTCTCGTATCCGCTCCAGGTTCTCTCGGCGGCCTTATTGTTCAACTCGACGTTCTTCATCTAATAAAGCTGTATGAGATCTCTCACTAAATCAGAACACGCGAGGCCGGTACAGTCAGTAAATCGCGAAATCGGGCAAAGAAGAGCATTTGTCATTGTTCATCGCTCATTGTTCATTTGTCATTGGTCGGGAAATGCCCCGATGAACATTTGGCATTGGATCGAGATCTCCTCCGGAAATGGCCAATATCAAATGACAAATGAACAATGACAAATGGAACTCCTCATCTAATTCGCGATTTACTGACAGTACCAGCGGCTCGATGTTGCGCTTAATGTAAAAAAGGCAGGCGATAAAACAACGCCTGCCTCTCTTCATCGGAACAACCAAGAGTGGGACAGACTTTAGCCTGTCCCACTCTGATTTTCAATTTAACGGCGTCCTCTGGGTTGAGGGGCGGCCTTCTTCTCCGGGGTGACGGCCCCCGGGTCCACTGCGGATGGCCCCGGAGGGTCTGCGGCCCCGCTCGGGACGAAGAAGATTTTCACCTGGTTGCCGTCTACAGAAACGCCGCCGGGACGCACGGAGATGCGGTTGACGTCGATCTGGACGTTGAGGCTGCCGTCTGCCAGACGGTCGCGGACGTTCTTGGCGCGCTGCAGGTCCAGGTTGGCCGGACGCTCCATATCGGCGCGATAACCGTCGATCACGAGCCTTGCGGTCGGGTCGGCCTGCAATGCGGAAACCACGCGGTTCTGCAAGATCTCCTTGCAAGCGTTGTCTACGCGAGCGTTGTTACGCTTGAAGGTCGTACACTGGCCGATCTCGCTGGACTGGGGCGGCGGCGGCGGCGGCGGCGGCACCCTTACG
>DATCXQ010000603.1:0-6568 GCA_036565725.1 Blastocatellia bacterium | reverse complement strand
CCTGTCGCCGAGTAGCCAGGCGGGATTACTCCCGCCTGGCTACTCGGCGACAGGTGTAGATAAACAATAAAGTTCTTTCCTGAAACGGCCATAAGTTCATTTCGAAGAGGTTGCGCAACCGCTTTAGAAGTTAATCTTCATCGCCATCTGTCCGAGGCGCGCGCCTGAACGCGGGCCGTTGGCCACGCCGAAACGACCGGTAGTCGGATTGGTATCCAACACATTCGGGCGGGGCGCCGCCGCCAGACCAGCGGTCACGCCGAAATTCGTGCGATTGAAGATGTTGAAGAGCTCGCCACGAATTTCGATGTTCACGGTCTCCGTGATTCGTGTTCGTTTGATCAAGCCAATGTTTTCACTATACACATTGGGATCACGCAGCTCGTTGATGTAGAGCGGCGCTGAACCGAGTTCATACGTCCCTGGAATCGTGAAGAAGTCGGTCGTCCACCAACGTTTGGTCAGGTCGCGGGGATCGAGGTTCCCACGGCTGACATTCGTGCGGATCGGTTTGCCATTGACAATATTCACACGCTTGCGGCCATACTCAAACCCCCATTGCGGATAGGTGTAAGGAGCGTTGAGGAGCGCCAACGCGCCACTGGAATAGCTGCCAGTGAAACTTATGGTCCAGCCTCCCAGAATGTTGTTTAGTATGCCATTTCCCATTTGGAACCGCTGGCCCTTGCCAAACGGCAGGTCCACAACCGCGACAAAGTTGGCGACATGTGGGAGGTCAATGTATTGAAGGCTCTTGTTGAGCTCGATCGCACGCGGATCATACGGGCGGTCGGTCTTCGCGTTACGGTTGGACGCGTCACCGCTGGTCTGTGTGCCTGACGCGTCGGTCAGAGCTTTCGACCAGGTGTAGTTACCTTGCATCGTCACCCAGCCGAACCGACGATCCAGTTTTAGCTGCAACGAGTCATACCAAGAATTGCCAATCGGGTTGTAAAGATTGTTGACCGGGCCGTTGATGTGCGGATAGGGCCGCAGAGCGCGCGCGAGCGTAGCGCCATTGCCCCAGTCGGCGATGAAATTGGCATAGGGTATTTTGTAGCCCGCCGCCACCACTGCCGGATCGTCAATCCGTTTGTTGAGCAGGTCGGCCAACACATAGTGTTTCGGATCGAGTTGGTTCAATGGCTGATGGCTCGATGAGAGCCGCGCGCCGCGGGCGCCGATGTAAGCGACCTCTCCCACCAGCTTGAACGGCAGATCGCGCTGAATGCTTATGCTCCAATTCTGGAAGCGCGGCGCGGTACCAGACTTCGGTGTGATGTACCAGATGTCATCCGCCGCGTTGCCAGCCGACGGGCTGATAATGGGCGGCGCGAGGAAGTTGGAGGGCGGCGCAAAACCGTTGTCCCATTGCAACGCCGCGCCAGTCGTCGAAGGCCGCGACAGACCGGCGGTGTTGGAATAACCGTTCTGGCACCGGATGCAGAAACCGCCCGTCAGACCGTTACCGGAAGAGTAATAAATGCCGTAACCCAACCGCACGACGGTCTTTTGATTGACCGACCACGCCAGACCCAGACGCGGCCCGATGTTGCTGAAATCGGTGTCGGCAAAACGGTCTTTGTTTATGCAACCGTTGCAATCGCCTAGATAGGCCAGCGCGCCTTTCAGTCCGGAACGTGGATCAGTCAGGTTCGGATCGAAGGACGTGAAAGCGGTCGGATCAGTCGAACGCCCAATCGGAATCTCATAGCGCAAACCGAGATTGAGCGTGATGTTGGGACGGATGCGCCAATCGGTCTGAGCATACCACGCGTTGTAACCGAACTTGGCGGCGGAAGCGCTGGCGTTGAAGGTGCGCGTCGCTCCGTCCACCAAACCGAGTAAGAAGCTGGCGAAGGCGTCGCCCGATCCGGAAACGTTCGAAGGTGTAGCAGTTTGGTTTTGCGCAAATTGGAATACGCCCTGCACGCCTGCGTCGTCGAACCCACCGGTAGAAAGCGCCTTACCGGTCGTGCGCATCCAACGATGTTCGGCGCCGAACTTCCAGTTGAAATTGCCCTTGACCCAACTCACGTCGCCGCGAATGTGATCGGTGAAATTGAATTGCGTGCCTTTGGTCTTGTTGCCATTGGTGTCGGCGTAGTTCGTGTAACCGTTGGTCAGAAATTGGATCACCGGGAACGAATTGGTATCGCCCTCAGAGACGCCTTTCAGCCCAAGCTTCTGCGGCCAGCCCTGACCCACCTGGTCGTTATCGAAATATTGTCGTAGTCGCGTAATGCCGTAGGTCAAATGCAGGTTGAGCGTCGGCGTGATTACGTAGTCGTAATTGAAACGCGCGAAGATCGGCCTGTTGCTCGAATTGGATGTGGTGTTCGCGCCCTGCAACGGCTGCGGCAGCGGGCCGTTTTGCAGCGTGCCCAAATCCTGCCGGGTATAGAAGAAGTTGAACAGATGCTTATCAGTGAAGTTGTGATTGACTTTGAGGCTCCACGAATCCTGTTTGGTAGCGGTCGTCGTGGTAGCCAAATAATTGTTTTGCAGGCCCGGAGTCGTCGGTTGTGGAATCAGCTGCAGAATATTTCTGGCGACATTGCTGAACCGATTTTGCGGAATGATATTGCCGGGGAACGGTTGTCCGGTGACGGGGTCGTATATCAATCGGCTCGGCGGCAGCTCGGAAAAATTTCCCTGGCGCTGCAGCGCGGTTGGCGCCGTCCTGAACCCGGATGAAGAATCGGTGCGACGGAAATTATCGAGTGAGAAGAGGAAGAACGATTTGGTTCTATCCTCGTTGTAACCGCCCACTGGACCGAAGATCTTCTTCGGCAGAAAGATCGGGCCGCCCAGGGCGAATCCGTAGTTGTTGCCGTGATACGGCGCTTTGACTGCTTTGACTCCCGCTCCAAGTGGAGCGGCGTTGAGCGCCCAGGCGTTGGCGCTGAGCGCGCTCGAAGTATGAAAATTGAAGGCGTTGCCATGGAAATCACGCCCGCCCGATTTTGACACAAATGATTCGATACCGCCGCCCGTGCGGCCATATTCGGCCGCGAAAGTGTTGTTGATGAGTTTGAATTCGCCCAAAGATTCGACCGAAGGCAGACCGTTGAACGCCACGCCACCCGATTCGGGGTTAGTCGCATTCGCGCCGTCAATCAGAATCTCTTTGGATCGGCGCTGACCGCCGGAAATTCCACCTTCCGCTCCCGCGCCATTGACGACGCCCGGTTGCAGCCCGATAAAAGCTTCAGGACTGCGTAGTCCGCCCGCGTAAATCGGCGCGTCAACGAAGAGCTTCGGCGCGAAGTTGACGCCAACTTCAGTTGTGGCTGTTTGAAGTGTAGGCGCATCGGCTGTGACTGTGACCGATTGGTTCACATCACCTACTTCCAGCTTCAGATCAGCCACCGTTCTGTTGGAAATGGAGATCACAACTTTCGGCCAGGTCAGTTTCTTGAAGCCCGACAGTTCGACCGTCAGGGTGTAGGAGCCCACATCGAGGTTTGGGAAGGCGTATAACCCTTCGCTGGTTGTATAGGTTTCGAACTGCCGTCCGGTCGAATCCTGTTTGGCAGTGACTTTCGCCTTCGTCAACGCGGCGCCGTTGGCGTCAGTGACCGCGCCGGATAGGGAACCCGCGCTGTTTTGGGCGAAGATCGCCGAAGCTGTGAATGTAAGCAGACAGAGACACAAAACCGCCTGGAGCATCGTCTTCATCGAATCACCTCTTGAGTATTCAGTTGTCGGAATCAAAGCTTCCGATTGGAGGCTTGAATGGAGGAAGGTCCGTGGGTGATCTTCCTGATTTGAATAAGCCTAGTCGTAAAAGCGGATCCCAGAAGAGCCAGCAAAGTAGTTTGCGATAAATCTGTTGTTGGTTGCGTAGAAGTTATTGCTCTCAGGTGAGAGTGTCAAGTAGTCAAACCAATGTGGAGAAAGTTTCCGGGGACCTGTTCGCGCCATCTAACGCGCCACCTAATACGACGTCTTCAATCCTTCAGTTTCACTATATCTTCCCAGAATCTCCAACGCGCATAGCCGGTTCGCGGCGGCGCCCCGTCCAACTGCAAACCGAACGTGTTAGGCAAGGCTTCCATCAAGGTTTGATCGCGGTAGAGAATCTTGGTCATCGTTGCGGCTGAGTACGAAACCTCATTGGATTTAATGGTCGCGAAAAGGTAAGAAGCGTCGGTCACGAAATTGCCGTATTTGACTCTGCCCAGATCAAATTGATAGCGCGGGCCGACGGGTTCGCGCGCCAGATCCATTTCGAGATCGAGTTTGACACAAATGACCGATTTCTCCTGGCCGTCGGTGATTTCAAGACCGATGGCCTTGCCAGCCTTGTCAACTTCGAGCAGTCGAAAGTTTGCCGGGTGAAAATTATCGTCGCCGCGCGCCTGGCGCGGGCGCAGGACGGTGACGAAATATTCGTAATCGCCGGCTTTGTAGGAAGACGATACGGTCTGATAGATCGCCGTCTCATCCTGAAAGTGGCGTGAGATCGGGAAGGTCCCGATCTGTTTGCCCTGCGTGTTTTCGGGGAAGTAGATCAGCAGCGATTTATTCTGGGGCAATTCATCTGCGCCTATGCGGTCAATCGCGGTATCAAAAAGCCGCTCGCTCTGGCTTCGAATCCGCCGCGTGTGCCAGAGGTTGGTGAACGTGTAGTAATCGGGCCGCAGGATTTTGATCCCGTCAATCACGACGAACATCTCTTTGTTCCTGAGCCATGTGATGACGCGATCCCACTGGTAGCCGAGCTCGTCATCAATCAATCGGGTGCGGCTGGCGTCGACGTCCTTGAACTTGAGGAAGTCAATCTTTTGCGTGCGAACGTGGCGATACGCTCCCGAATTGCGCAGAAATTCAAACACGTTTTGCGTCTTGTCGCGTTTGTTTTTCCGCGCGACCACGCGGTTGTGGAAGTAATCGGCGCGCCATGCGCCGTATTGCCCGCTCGGCAGGTCGGGCCGGTAACCGGCGTCGTGCAACAAGACCGAACCGCCGCTCATCAACAGCGCGATGCTGTTTTCGTCGGCGTGGCCGTGGTGCATTTTCTCTTCCTCCACCGAAAGGTTCTGACGCAGGTAATCACGGCCGAGCAATCCGCCGTCGCCTTCGTCGCGGTAATTCAACAGCATCATCAGGCTGTTCCGTTCCCATCCGTCTCGAAAGACGATCTTTTTGCCGACGACGTCTTCGAGAACATCCCGGCTGGTCGATGAGGGGGCTTGCGGTTTGACCGAATCGTCGGCCCAGCGGTGAGCGTCCGTGAAGGCGGAGCCGACGCCCGCGCCGACGTTGACATTCGCGACGATTGATTGTTCGCCGCTTTTCGCAATTCGTTCCAGCGCGCGCCCTGTGAGCTGTTGAGCGACGTATTTGTATTGAGCGTTGCGGTAAATCGTCGCGGCTTTTTCGTAAACAGGCGCGAACCGCTCCCACCCGCCGTTCCAGTGCGAGTCTCCGAAGTCGGCAATGGCGCCATGCGGCGTCAACAACTGCATGAAATAATCGAGGTAGTATTTGACCTGGGGCGATTGCAACACGTCCTGGCGCCCACTGATCTCCGCGTACGAAAACAGTGAATAGAGCCAGACGCCGTGATAGCCGGTGGCGTCTTCGATCTCCCATTGATTCAGGCTGTCGCCGGCCAGCGTTTCGGCGAGCTGTTTCCACCGCTTCGCGTTCGGATGATGCGCCAGCGCGACCGCGCCATAATACAAACTTTCGGCCCTCAGCATCGCGCGATTGTGCGCTCCCCATTCGGGAAAGTGAAAAATGTGATCGAGGCTGAAGGCCAGGTCGCGCTCGATCTTCTCGCGCAGCTTTTTGTGTTCAGGGGCGTCCATCACGCCGCTTTCGCGGATGCGCATATACGCGCGCGCGTACGGGGGCATAATGAAGAAATTCGAGATTGACGGGACTCCGTTGCGGTATTCGGCGCGTTTGGCCTGGAGCTCCTTCGGGTATGTTTCACGCAGGTCGCCGTATGAAGCGAGAATGTCGCGGGCTTTCTCGGCGTACGACCTGTCATTCGTCTCCTGATAAAGATAACCGAGCAGGTCGGCCAGATAGACGGGGCCGGCGGGCGCGTCGTACCCCCACAATTCGTGATTATTCGGCTTATTCTTCCAGTTCTCGACGCTCTGCGGGTAATCCCGCCAGCCGCGGTCGGCGGCGATTTTGATGTATCGCAGGTAATCGCTTTTAAGAATTTGAGCGGGACATTGGATTGATAAGATGATCAGCGTGATGAAGAGGGAGAAGAGTCCACGTTGGGGAGGAAGATTCATATAGTCTTGTTCTTTCGAGTGGTTTCGTTTGGCCTTCCGTTTACCGTTTTGCTCCGTTGGCGCCGCGAATGCGCTCCCCCTTCTACCTATGCAAGAGCGCGGGCTTCAGCGTCCACGCCTGCAATCGCGCCAGTTCGATGATCTTTGGCGCGTGGAAGCCTTCGGGAAAGATCACCCAGCCCCACAACCTCGGCGAATCTTCGGCGACGTAACGATTGGCCGTGAAATTACCTTGCCGCAATGTGATGTCACTCAGTTGGTCATTCGCATTCTTCCGGCCTTCGATCACCGCGCCGAGCGTCGCA
>DATCXQ010000596.1:0-4905 GCA_036565725.1 Blastocatellia bacterium | reverse complement strand
GACGATGAGCGCCACCGTTTCCTCGTCGTTCATCGCCATGCGCCTGAAGGTTTCGCGGATATCCCGCGCCGCGGCGATCGGATCGGGGTTGGCGTTCGGGCCTTGCGGGTTGACGTAAATCAGCCCCATCTGCACGGCAGCGAGCGGATTTTCGAGATCCCGGTCGCCGGAGTAGCGCTTGTCGGCCAGCCATGTCGTCTCGGCGCCCCAATAGACGTCATGATCCGGCTCCCAGACGTCCTCGCGACCGCCACCGAAACCGAAGGTCTTGAATCCCATTGTTTCGAGGGCGACGTTGCCGGCCAGGATCATCAGGTCGGCCCAGGAAATCTTGCGGCCATACTTCTGCTTGATTGGCCAGAGCAGGCGACGCGCCTTGTCCAGGCTGACGTTGTCCGGCCAACTGTTGAGCGGCGCGAAGCGCTGCTGGCCCCTGCCTCCGCCGCCGCGGCCGTCCCCTATGCGGTAAGTGCCGGCGCTGTGCCACGCCATGCGAATGAACAAGGGACCGTAGTGGCCGAAGTCCGCCGGCCACCATTCCTGCGAGTCGGTCATCAGCGACGCGAGATCTTTCTTCAACGCCGCCAAGTCGAGGCTCTTGAACTCTTCCGCGTAGTTGAAGTCCTGACCCATTGGATCGGACTTGGAAGAATGCTGGTGCAGAAGTTCAAGCTTCAGCCCGTTCGGCCACCAGTCGCGGTTCGACGTGCCGCCGCCGGCGACATGGTTGAAGGGGCATTTGGCTTCGGTTGACATCTGTTTACTCCTTTTGAAACCTGAATTGTTGAAAAGCGCTATGTTTATGAGTACTCGCTCTTTTTTACCACCCATCTAGCTAACTACGAATTATACCGGCGCCAAAACTTTCCGAATGCAGATACAATTTTCCTTTATCAGAAACAACTTTCCGCAGATGGAAATTCCCGGCTTTCCATCTGCGGAAACTTTTGATTGGCGGCTAATTCACAAGGATGCGTAAAAAAGAACAGTGATCTTAGCCCAGAATAAACTTCAGCCACAAGAGGAAATCGATGAAAACGGCAATTGTGGCGGATTGTCTACAACAGGATGTATCTATGTGGATGTGTGTGGGACGACTCGCTCCTGATGGTTTTTCGTGGTCTCAGCGCGAATACGCAGAAGTCGCTGGGAAGGATCAATATCTGCGACCGCTAAAGAGCGCAACTCCTCGCGGCGCAGCGCGGCGTCGTAAGACATCGCCAGCCTGGCGCGGTTACGCAGCGCCTCAGAACGGGCGGCGTCAATTACTACGCGCCATTGTTCTTCGTTCGGGAGCCAAGGCGCCTTGTGATAATGAGGGATCAACTATCCAGGTGAAAACCGCTGTAAATTGGATCGGCAACTAACGGCGCGCGAGCCTCCGGAGTTTGGAAACCAAAAGGTTGACAAAATCCGACTGCGCCTTCTATGATCGGTTCGTGACTGTGGCCGCTGTCGAAAACATCCTCAAACAATCACGCAGCGCGATCATTGATTTGCTCAAAGTCAACGGCGCGATGAGCGTCGAGCGCCTGGCCAGAGAGTTGGAAGTGTCGAAGGTTTGTGTGCGGCGCCACCTGAACCTTCTCGAAAGCGACGGACTGGTCACATTCGAAGAGGAGCGTCACGACCGCGGGCGCCCGCGATTCATTTACCGTTTGACGGAAAAGGCGGCGCGCCTCTTCCCGCAAATTTACGACGAGTTCGCGAAAGAGGCGCTGGCGCAGGTCAGGCGCAACTTCGGCGACGACGCGCTGCGGCGCGTGCTTCGGTCGCGAGCCGACGAATTGATCGCGCAATTTGAGGAGAAATTGGGCGGGCGGAATTTTGACGAGCGAGTCAAAAGCCTGACCGGCGAGATCAACGCGAAAGGCTATCTGGCCGACGCGCGGCGGATGAAAGACGGCTCGTATCGCTTGAGGCAGCGCAACTGCCCGATCGAGAGCGTCGCTGTCGCTTACCCACAAGTTTGCGAAGAGGAACTGCGCGTCTACCGCGAGGTTCTGGGCTCCGAGGTCGTTTGCGAGTGTCGCATCGCCGATGGCGCGAGAAAATGCGATTTCCGCATAGCGGCGCCACGGCTAACACAGATTTCAAGTAAAGCTCCGGCGCGTGGCGCGGGGCGGTAGCATATACTTTATACGCCATATTTCATGTTTCATATGGCATGCGAAAATTAGGTGCGACAACATCGTAGGGGTGGGGTTTCCCCGCTCGCGTCTGTATCAAGGCGTAGGGGCGCGGGATACGCGGCCCTACGCTGTCGCCGTTGTTTTTCAAACGCCGTATGCCACATGTTAAAGATGGCGTACGAAAGGGAAAATGAGCGAGCAAACATCAATTCAGATCACCGAGGATGTAATCCTCAATGCGCTGCGGGCGGTCAAGGACCCCGACCTGCGCAAAGACGTCGTCGCGCTCAACATGATCCGCGACGTGAAGGTTTGTGGCGGCATAGTCAGCTTTCGCTTTGTTCTGACCACGCCCGCCTGTCCCGTGCGTGATCAGCTCAAATTCGAGGCCGAGAGGACCGTCATGGCCGTTCCCGGCGTCGAACGCGTCGAAGTCAAGATGGATGCGGAAGTGCCGAAGGCGCGCGGCGCGCTCGACAAGGCCGAGATCGCCGGCGTCAAACACATCGTCGCGGTCAGCTCCGGCAAAGGCGGCGTGGGCAAATCCACAGTCGCGGTCAATCTGGCCGTGTCGCTCGGCCTGATGGGCGCGAAAGTGGGCATCCTCGACACCGACGTTTACGGCCCGAACGTGCCGATTATGATGGGCGGCAAAGACATGCCGATCGTGCGCGGCGAGATGATAGTTCCGCCCGTCTACCACGGCGTGAAGACCATGTCCATCGGCTTGCTCAATCCCGGAGACAAGGCCGTCGTCTGGCGGGGCCCGATGCTGCATTCAGCCGTCTCGCAATTTCTTCGACAGGTCGAATGGGGCGAGCTCGATTATCTTGTCGTCGACATGCCGCCGGGAACGGGCGACGTCCAGTTGTCTTTGGCCCAATTAGTCCCGGTCGCGGGCGCGGTTTTGGTGACGACGCCGCAGGAAGTGGCGTTGGGCGACGTCCGCAAGGCATACAATATGTTCGACCAACTGCGCGTGCCGATCCTGGGCATAGTCGAGAACATGAGCTATTTCGAGTGCCCGAATGACGGGGAGAAGTTCTTCATTTTCGGCGCAGGCGGCGGCGAGGCGCTGGCCGAAGCCCACGGCGCGCCATTCCTCGGCGGGATCCCGATCGCGATCAATATTCGCGAAGGCGGCGACCTAGGTATCCCCATCGTCGTCAGCCAGCCCGACAGCGCTCAGGCGAAGGCGTTCCGCGCCGTCGCGCAGAACGTGGCCGCGCAGGTCAGCATCGAGGCGTTGAAGGCGGGTAAGACTCTGCCCGTGCTCACCCTGAAGAAATGACCACCGCGGCGGCGATTGACGTGATTTTCGATGCTGGCTATTATTGCAATGAGTTGATGAGTCAACGGCGGTTATGACCCGGAATTTATGGAAGCGCCTGTTTGGTTAACTGGCGATGAACGAAAACTTTTATTCAAAAGGAGAGTAAGACAATGATTTTGACCATGACTGACTCGGCGGCTTCGGAGGTCAAGAAGTTCCTCGAAGCGGAGAATGTGGGAATGGAAGGCGGCCTGCGCGTGCGCGTCGTGCCCGGCGGATGCTCCGGATTCCAATACGCGATGAACATCGAAGAAGCGCCGCAAGCCAATGACGAGGTGGTCGAATCCGGCGGGCTGCGAGTCTTCGTCGACATGTTCAGCGCCCAATACCTGGAGAGCGTCCAGATCGACTACGTCAACAGCGTCATGGGCTCGGGCTTCACCTTCAACAATCCTAACGCCACCGGCGGATGCGGGTGCGGCAGCTCGTTCACTGCTTAAAAACCGAACGTCTGAAAAGACGCCCCCAGGCGCGTAGAATCGGAGCGGCTCCAGTGAGAGCCGCTTTTTTCATGACATATCTTATCAGTAATGATTACTGTTATTGACAGAGTTCAGCGCCCCGATTATGATGCGCGGGTCTGGAAACATTTCGATGAATGTCCGAAACACAAAACAACGCCAGGCGATCTTCGAGACCATTGAGAATCATGGCGGCCATCTGACGGCGGACGAGATATACAGGCTCGTCAAGCGCCGCTTCCCCCGTCTGAGCTTGGGCACCGTTTACCGCAATCTGCGCGTGCTGGTTGCGCAGGGCGGCCTGCGCGAGCTCGATTTCGGGACGGCCGTTACCTACTTCGAGACCTCCAAGAATTCACATTACCATTTGATCTGCCGCGTCTGCGGGAGCATAGCCGACGCCGACATTCCGGTCGAACGCGGCTTGCAGTCGGTCGCGGGGCAAGCCCGCAGTCTGGGTGGGTTTCAGATCGAAGAGCATCGGCTCGATTTCATCGGCGTTTGCGCCGCCTGTCAGACGAAGCCACGGAAGACCAACAAGAGCCCGCGCCAGATCAAATCGCGATGAATTTCGGCGATGCGCTCTTACACTAATTCAACCACCGCTCGCGTCTTTCCAAAATGACGCGATGAAATTGTCAAAATCGCCTCTTGAGCGGCATGAATGGGACTTATAGGACTATAAACCTCATACGTCCTATAAGTCCCATAAGTACCATTCATGCCGCTACAAGGGAATTTTATCCACGGAGGAAATTTTCATGCCATCTCTTGGAGGAACCAAGACTCATGAAAACTTGAAACATGCTTTCGCCAGTGAGTCGCAAGCCAACCGGCGTTATATCTATTTCGCGCGCCAGGCTGACGTCGAAGGATATCCGGACATCGCCGGCCTGTTCCGCGACACGGCTGAGGGCGAGACCGGCCACGCTCACGGCCACCTCGATTTCCTGAAAGAAGTCGGTGATCCGGCTACCGG
>DATCXQ010000594.1:0-18836 GCA_036565725.1 Blastocatellia bacterium | reverse complement strand
TCGGCTTGTGTTTGCCCATCAGAATGCGCGCGACTTCGCTCGCCAGACGCCCGAGGGTCAATCCGTCGGCGTCAACGACATGCCACTGCCGATGCTGTTCCAATCCTTTGCCACTGGGAAAGTAGGTTGCCATAGACGTGAACTCCATATTAAAGCGTGAAAAACGCGAACGCAGAGGATAAGAAAAACAGTATTTAGTGTCAAGGCGTTAGCGGGTTTGGCGCGCCTGCCGGACGAATTCTGGACTGATTTTTGCTTGGAGCGCTCTCAGATAAGTGGACGGTAGGAGAAAACCTGTGCGCGACGCCAAAATCCTTTGAGAATTGCGCCAGGCGCCAGGCGCCGGTCAAAAATTGACAAATCAATAAAATAGCTTGATGATCCCACGCGCGCCGCCCGGCGCGGTTCGATCCGCGCCATTTACAACCGGCGAGGGCTTTGCAATCCAACTATTCAGGCTGACAACAAAGCGGATGAAAAGATGAATGCTGGAACACCTCCTCAGACCATCAACGAGCTGTTCAACCAGGCGATGCGCGAACACGCCAATCAGGTCGTGATGCGTTACAAGCGCGACAGGCGGTGGCAAGACATCACGGGCGCGCAATTGGATGAGCGGGTGCGAAATCTGGCCCTCGCGCTTCATGGTCTCGGGGTTCGCGCGGGAGACCGGCTGGCGCTGCTGGCCGAAAGCAGTCCCGAGTGGAGCATTACCGATTATGCGATTCTGGCCAACGGGGCGATCAACGTGCCCATATATCCCACCCAGGCCGTAGACCAGGTCGGATACATCCTGCGGAACAGCGGCGCGCGGATACTCTTCATCTCGAACGCCAAACAACTTCGCCGCATCCAGCCGGCGCTCGACGCGCTTAAAAGTAAAGAGCGTCCGCGATTGATCATGTTCGAGGCGTCGAGGGACGGGAAGGAAGAAAAGAAAGACGCCGCCATGACGATCCTTGCCGAGCTGGAGAAGGTCGGGCGGGAGGAACGCTCGCGGAAATCCCAACATTACGAACAGCTCTCGGCGCAACCTCAACCCGACGACCTCGCAACGATCATATACACCTCCGGCACGACGGGCGAGCCGAAAGGCGTGATGCTCACGCACCACAACCTGGTCTCTAACGCGCTTAGCTCCGGCGAGGTTTTCGACCTGCGTCCCGACGATACGGCGCTCAGCTTCCTGCCTCTCTCTCACGTCTTCGAGCGCACGGTGCTTTATATCTATATGAGCTTCGGCGTGCAGATCAATTTCGCGCGCGGAGTCGAGACCGTGGCTGAAGACATCAAAGAGGTCCGCCCGACGGTCGTCACCGCCGTGCCCCGCCTCTTCGAGAAGATCTACGCCACGATCAACAAGCGCGCCGCCGAACAGTCGCCGATGAAACAGAAGATATTTCACCGCGCCGTGGAGGTCGGGCGCGAGGTGGCCGTGCTCAGGGACAAGGGCGAGAGAGTTCCTATAAGGCTCGCGCTTGAATTGAAGGCGCTCGACAGGCTGGTCTTCACGAAATGGCGCAACGCCGTCGGCGGAAGATTGCGCTTCTTCGTTTCGGGCGGCGCGGCCCTGCCGCCTGAGCTGGCCTTCATCTTCGCAGGGGCCGGCATCACGATCCTGCAGGGCTACGGTTTGACCGAGACCTCGCCGGTGGTCTCATTCAACCTCCCCGAGGCGAACCGCATCGGCACGATCGGCCAGCCGATTCCGGGGGTCAAAGTCCGCGTCGCAGAAGACGGAGAACTGCTGGTTCAGGGCGACAACGTCATGCAGGGTTATTATCAAATGGCCGAGGAGACCGAGCGGGTCTTGCATCGGCGCCCTGACGGCGTCTGGTTTCACACCGGCGACATCGGGACGATCGACGCCGACGGCTACATACGCATCACCGACCGCAAGAAAGACCTGATCAAGACCAGCCTGGGCAAATACATCGCGCCGCAGCCGATCGAGAACATGATCCGCGCGATCCCGATGGTCGAGCAGGCCATAGTCATCGGCAACGCCAGAAAATTCCCCTCGGCGCTGATCGTTCCGTCCTTCGACGCCCTGCAGTCGTATGCGAAATCGCTCGGCGTCGAAACCAAAGACAACGCCGAACTGGCGCGCAATCCGCGGATCGTCGAGTACTTCAAGAAGAAAGTCGACGAAGTGACGCGAGGCCTCGCGCCACACGAGAAGATCAAGAAAATCGCGCTACTCGACCAGGAATTCTCGGTCGAGAGCGGGGAACTCACCCCCACGCTCAAGGTGCGTCGAAAATTCGTCGAGGATAAGCACCGCGCGGTGATTGACGCGCTCTATCCGAAGTTTGAGGTCGAAGCGAATTGATGATTAGCCACAGAGACACAGAGACACGGAGAAGGGGAGAAGGGGAGACAAGGTGACAAGCTGTTTCTTGTCTCCCCCTCTCTGTTCCTCTCTCCCGCTGTCTCTGTGTCTCTGTGTCTCTGTGGCTGATTGAAGGCAGTATGTCGCGCTCCCGTAAATCAAAATTCCCGCTCGCAGAGTTGGTCAAGAGCCTGGCGCCGATCACGTGGACGGGCCGGTTCATGCTGGCGGGCGTCGTCGTCTGGTTCGTCAACTGGGTCTTCGTCGAAGGCGAGACGCTATTCGGCAGCCGGTCGCTCAAAACCGTCGTCGACGTCGCTTCGGCGCTCGCCTTTATTCCGCTCGCCTATTTTTTTATCAGGGGCGCGCGCTGGGTCGCGGGAAACCTGTTGTGGCGGGTGCGCAGGCGTTTGATCGTTACCTACCTGCTGGTCGGCGCGCTGCCGTTGTTGTTGATGGTGGCGCTACTGGCGCTGGTATTGCTGGCGGTGCTGGCGCAATCGAGCGTGAATCTGGTCGGAAGGCAGCTCGACGGTTATTTCGAACAATCCCAGACCACGGCCCGGGCGATCGGCCATAATCTGAGCCGTCTCGACGCCGAGAGTTTTGGCGCGGAGCGGTTGCGGCGGCGATTGCAAGAGCGCGCCGATTCGCTGGCGCCGATCTTTCCGGACGTGACGCTCCTCGTCCGCCAGAGCAATGGGACCAGCGGCGCTGGCGAGAATGAATTAAATGTCACAGCCAGCGGCCCGGCTTTTGAAAATGTGATGAACGGCGCGGCCGGCGATGATCCGCCTCCTCCGGCTCCGACTTCTCCGGTTCCTCAATGGCTACTGTCGCGCCTTGACGGCGATCGGGAATTTCACGGCCTGGTGGTCGAGGGTGACCGGCTCTCGCGCCGCCGCGTTCACGCGGTACACGTCATCAAGTTGGACCGACGGCCCGCGGCCATCTTCCAACTCAGCTATCCGATCAGCGAGAACCTGTGCGCCCATCTCAGTCACACGACCGACCTGGACGTGAAGCCGGCGACGGCGAATTTCCCACTGATCATGACTCCGAGCGGGCCGCAGCCCGATATGGAGAGCGCGGAAAGGGCTGGCGGGTTTCAGGGAGGCGGCTGGCCGATCTTCAAACCGGTCACAGAGTGGCGAACGGGAGAGAGCAGGCAGAACGAGGCGCTCAGAATCGATCCGTCCTTCATCCAGCCCGCGCGCATCTATCAACGCATTCAACAGTTCAAATCGGGCAGCGCCATCGGCAGCGCGGTCGTGTTCGGATTGGCGCTCCTGGTCGTCTTCTTTCTGTTCATCACGCTGGCAGCCGTCGTCTACGCCGTCGTCCTCACGCGCTCGATCACCGGCGCGGTTCACCATCTTTACGAGGGGACGATGAAGGTCGAGGCCGGCGACTTTGACCACGAGATCCCGATCACCGGGCGCGATCAACTCGCCGGGCTGACCAAGTCGTTCAACCGCATGACGGGCTCCGTCCGCGAATTGCTGCGGGTCTCGGCCGAAAAGCAGCGGCTCGATCAGGAAATGAAGATCGCCGCCGCCGTCCAATCGCGCCTCTTCCCGCGCTCGATCCCGAATTCCGAAAGGCTGGACATCGCGAAGGGGGTCTGCATCCCCGCGCGCTCGGTGAGCGGCGATTATTACGACCTGCTCGACATCGCGCCGGGAGTGATCGGGATCGTGATCGCGGACGTTTGCGGCAAGGGGGTCTCGGCGGCCCTGATGATGGCCAACCTGCAGGCCAATCTGCGCGGCCAGGCCCAGGCTCGGCGCGACACATACAAGAACGGCGTCCCACCCCTCGTAAAGGGTGACAGTCCGGCTCGTCGCGTCGTCGAGCGCGTCAACCAACAGGTCGCCGGCTCGATGATGGACGCGAGCTTTATTACCCTCTTCTACGCCGAGTTCGACGAGCGGCGTTCGACGCTCCGATTTACGAACGCCGGCCACAATCCGCCGCTGCTGTTCAGTGACGGCGGCGGGGAGGCGGAGCGCGTCAGGAGGCTCGACGTCGGCGGGACCGTGCTGGGCCTTTTCTGTGACACGGAATTCGAAGAGGGGGAGGTAGAACTGCGGAGCGGCGATACGCTCGTCGCCTTCACCGACGGAGTGATCGAAGCGCGAAGCCCTCTCGGCGAAGAGTTCGGCGAGGACCGCCTGGTCGAACTCCTGTTGGAAAACGCCGGATTGCCGGCCGCCGGGATCGAGAGCCGCATATTGCGGGCCGTCGAAGATTGGACCGCCGAGGCCGAGCAGGAGGACGACCTCACACTCCTCATCCTCAAAGTCAAATAATATTCTGGGAGCACAGGCATCCTTGCCTGCGGGATTCCGGCGATGGGTGGCTGGCCGAAGCAAACAGGCAGGGATGCCTGCGCTCCCAGAAAATTTTATTTGGAACTTTGTCCGGCCCATGGCGTGCAAATGCTCGTTCGGGGAATTCAATGTCATCTCATTCTTTAAACCGCTTTCTTGGTTATCTCCGCGCCCCGTTCACACTGTCGGCGCTCCTGGCATGCGCTGCCGCTTGCGGCAGCGCATTTGCCCAATCGGCGTCAGGCGCCTCGCAACAGACTTCCCAATCCAATCCGGCGACGCCCAACGGCGAATTCCCGCCTGTTCATCTCGGTGACAGGGGGTATGTAGGCGTCTATCTGGGCGACCTGAACGCGGATCGCGCGAGGGATCTTGGTTTGAAAGAGATTCGCGGCGCCGTGGTCGGGAGAGTAGAAGAAAGCAGCCCGGCGGCCAGCGCCGGATTGCAGGAGAACGACGTCATCCTCACTTTCAACGCCGAGCGCGTACAGAACCGCGCTCACTTCTATCGTTTGCTCATCAATTCACAACCAGGGAGCGCAGTCTCGCTGGAGATCAGCCGCGGAGGCGCCGAGCAGAGACTGAAGGTGGTTTTGGGACAGCGACGTTTGACCGGCCCGGACCCATGTCAAAGGCTGTTCAGTGAGGCCAACGCCCATCTCGCTTCGGCCGCGGAGAGCCGTAAGCTGGCCGAAGCGGCGCAGCAAAGAGGCGACGAAAAAGAGGCGCGCCGCTTCTTCGACGAGGAAAAAACGTTCCGCCAGCTGGCTGAGGAGAGCCGCGCTTACATCGAAGGAGAGATTCGCGACGGCAAGATTGCCGAATGCCAACCGTCGCGCCTTCCAGGTTACAGCCTCATCCCCGACCGCCGTCAAATCGGCGTGAGCCTGACCCCGCTGACCGCGCAATTGGCCGATTTCTTCAACGCCGCCCAAGACAGCGTGCTGATTACCGAAGTGAGAGCCGGAGAGTTGAGTGAGCGAGCCGGATTGAAGGCGGGCGATTGTATCGTCACGGTTGGCGGCAAAGCGGTCAAATCGACTTCGGACATCGATCGGCTGCTCAATCAGGAAAGTTCCGGCGAATTGGAATTCGTCATCGTCCGGGACCGCAGCGAGCGAAAGATCAAGCTCAAACTCGATCAAAAGTGAGCCAATCAGCCGGTTTTTTCTCTTCCCGCGCCTTAAATGTTCCACCTGCGGCCGTAATCTAAATCCACTATACCAGTTTTCAGATCTATGAAGGTTGTTAGCCACAGAGGACACACAGGACACAGAGAAATCATTATGTCCTCTGTGTCCTCTGTGTCCTCTGTGGCTATTTATCTAAATCCGCGAAAGAATACTCCATCCAAAGCGCGAGCTTGGATGGAGATGAATTTCGCATCGTGGGCGTTTCGCCCACGATTAACCCGTGCTATAGTTGGCACAGTTCTTTGAAACTCAAATTTGGCGGTTCCGGCAGGAAGTCTGCCGGGTAAAAGTTTGAACGCCGAAGAAATGAGTTGCAGTCAGCACAGCGAGAACCAGGCACGCTGACAAATGCAAACACATGTAACGGCGACGGCGCCGTGAAAAAACAGAAGCAAGAGAGGCGACATCTGGCGCCTCTTGAGTTTCCTACCCGGTCGGGCGCCGGGGAAGTCTACGCCTACGAGATACGAATCCTACAGGGGTTCGGCGTAGGAATCTCCATCTACAGCCGTCAGGCTTAGATGGAGAGGATGTCAACTATATGAAAACCGGTCTAGGTTTAGATGGAGAGTGTCAATTCCCACCCGATTTGAGACCGGGGGGAAAAGCCGCCGTCCATGGCTTACCGGATTTCTGGCGGAGCGTTACGGCGCTATCCGCCCGCACATTCGTCCATACTTCCTTGTCGCCACCGGGCCACTGTACGACGACGGCTTCCAAGCTTGGGTCTCGCCCAAGACCAAAATGGACACGGATGTCGCTCGCGCTCAGGTAACTGCCGTCGGCGCCCGCGCGGCGCCACAGCGGCTTTTGCCCCTTTCTGAGCGCCGCCACTCGCGCCCCAATCCCGAAGCGATTATCTTTAACCCCTTCAAGACGTACTACGAGCCAATGGGAGCGTGAGCCGGCCTCATTCAACAACAACCGCGCCGGGCCGTTGTTATTGGTGAGCATGACGTCGATGTCGCCGTCATTGTCGATGTCGCCGAAGGCGGCCCCGCGGCTCACCTCGGAAAGTTGTAAGGCCGCCCCCGCCTCTTCGCTAGTCTCGCGAAACCTTTTGCCGAGGCCCTCATTGTGGAAGATCTGGTTTCGCTGGTGGAAGGGGTAAGCCGCGCCGCGCAAAGAAGGCATGAGCGTCACCGATCCGTTTGCGGAGAAGATGTCCAGCCAGCTGTCGTTATCATAATCAAACCACCCGACGCCGAAGCCGGTTGAAAGGAAGCTAGGCCGGGTAAGATCGAACTCCTGTGTGGCGTCGTGGAATTCTCCACGCCCGTTATTGTGGTAGAGCGTACTGCCTTCCCTCGTCAGGTTGGTGACCAAAATATCTTCGGCTCCGTCATTGTCGAAGTCTCCGGCCGTCACTCCCATGCCGGCGCGCGCCACTCCGTCGGCCCCGTAGGCGGCCCCGGCCATCAGCCCCGCCTCTTCAAAAGTCCCATCGCCTTTATTGACCCACAGCAGATTGGCGGCGCCGTCATTGGCCACGTAAATATCAACCCACCCGTCGTTGTTGAAGTCCACGCAAGTGACGCCTAAACCCGGGCCGAGGGCGGACCCGATGCCCGATGTCTGTGTCACATCTACAAACTTCCCGTCGCCTTGGTTGCGAAAGAGGCGAGCCGGCGCCGGCCTGTAGGAGGACGGGGAGCAAAAATCAACCTCCCCTGTCGGGGTGTAGCACCGCTTATTGCCCTTGAGCGTGAAATCAATATAGTTGGCGACAAACAGGTCGAGGTCTCCGTCGCGATCATAATCCAGGAAGGCCGCGCTTGTGCTCCAGCGCGGGTCGTCCACGCCCGTCTCGGCCGTCACGTCGCTGAAGGTCCCGTTCCCATTATTTCGGTAGAGGACGTTCGAGCCGAAATTTGTGACATAGAGGTCGATGTCGCCGTCGTTATCGTAGTCGCCAGCCGCCGCTCCCATGCCATACCCGACATGCCCGACGCCCGCCTGCGCGGTGATGTCTTTGAAGCGGAGCTTGCCGGTCGGAATCAGTTCGTTGCGGAAGAGCCGGTTGCCTGGCGCCCAGGGCGATGGCGGCGGAAACTTCGCCTCACTCATCTTTTTCGCCGGGTCCAGGAGCGCGCCTTGTACCAGGTAGGCGTCCAGGTCGCCATCGCCGTCATAGTCAAGCAAGGCCACACCTGCCCCCATAATTTCAGGCATGTAGAGTTCGCCGGTAGCTCCATTGAAATGGGAAAATTTCAGCCCCGATTCCGCAGCCACTTCCCGAAAGATAGAGGCTTGAGAGAAGGAAAATCGTGAATCAGTACGGCGAGCGGTAGCGGGCGAATTCGAAAAGTAAAAAGAGAAGAAGCAGGACGCAAAGACAGGAAGGAGGATTGCCGCGCGCCATTGCGCCTTTGACGATAGCGCTAAAAATGTAATGCTGAAGTCGCCGCAGAGACGCGGCAGAACCTGAGGAAGCGCATTCGATTTCATTTGTCCTGTTCCAAAATACGAAGATCTCTTTCGATGAGAGCCAACAGTTCGGCTTGCTTGCGCTCTATTGCGCGCTGCCGCGCCCCGCGCGCGTATTGAATGGCATGTTCGCGGTCGCCGATCCGGGCGTACGCCGCGGCGAGCGCGTACATGAACCTGGGCGTATCTTCATCCTCCGGCGTGAGCGTGTTCAGAAAGTGTTTGACGGCCTCGGCAGTCTCCCCTCGATGTACCAGCATCCGGCCGAGATTGAAGTGCGCCATGCGGAAGTTGGGCCGATTAGCGATGGCCGCGCGGTAGTGTTCGGTCGCTTCGGCAAACCGCCCTTCACGCTCCAGCAGAACGCCGAAGTTGTGATGGGATTCGGCGTAAAAAGGGTTGATCTCTAAGCTGCGCTGAAAGGCGGATGCGGCTTCCTCATATCTGGATTGCTTGGTCAGCATCACGCCGAAGTTGTAATGAGCTTCAGGCAGGTTGGGGTTGACTTCGACCGCCAACCGGTAGCGTTTCTCCGCCTTCTCCGCTTGAGCCAACTTGGCGTAGACGATAATCAAGTTGACGTTCGCGTTGCCCAGTTTGGGGTTAATCTTAAGCGCTCGCTCGTATTCGACGGCGGCTTGCTCGAGTTGGCCTTCCGCCTCGAAATTGGTCGCCTTCTTCAGGGGCTCAGCCGACCCGACATTCAACTCCATGACAGCGTCCAGCAGCGGGTCATCCAGCGCCGGACGAGTCAAACTATCTTTTTGATGAAGGGCGAAATGCTCGCTCGCCTGGGCCGTCTGTCCGAGGTCACGATAGGCAGACGCCAGAGCATAATGGGCGGCGCCGTAGTGCGGGGATAATTCGCAGGCCCGACGGAAATGCTCGACCGCTGCGGCCAGGTCGCGTCCGGCCACTTTGATTCGTCCTAGCCCGTAGTGAGCGAAAACCGAGCCAGGGGTCTTTTGAAGTACCGCTTCATAGAGCCGTTGGCTCTCGCTCATCTGGCCGGCCGCCAACAGCAAGTCGGCGAGCCTGACCTGCGCCGGGAGGTAATCCGGCCTTCGTCCCACTGCTTCCTTCAACGCCGCGGTGGCTTCAGCCTGCTTACCCAACGAAGCCTGGACAATTCCCCAGTAATATAACCACCGAAATTCCGCCGGGGCCAAATAGCGAGCGCGCTCATACATGGTAGCCGCGAGTTCATACTGCTCGTAGGTCTGCATGACCATCCCCAACCGTCCATTGGCCTCGGCGTCTCGCGACCCGGCGCGGGCTTCGTTGTAAGCCTTCTGCGCTTGCTCGCGAGTGGCCGGCCCGAAGTTCTCAACGGTTAATGGCGGCAATGCCGGAAGGGCTTGCGCGAGAAGTCCCGGCGTCGCTGGGCCAAGACAAAAATAGAGGATGGCTACCGCCGCAAGTCCTCTTAACATAGATTGCGAGACAGAACACATACGAGCAGATAAAAGCGGGCGGTGAGAATCAATCACCGCCCGCTTTGCGGTTTAGATCAACAGTGGATTTAAAAGGTCAATCGCGCTCCAAATCGGAACTGCCTTTCAGGGAAGTTCGCGTTGGTACTGGTGATCACCCCGAAGTTGGAAGCGGTCACGCTGTTATTAGGGTTGTTGAAGTGCGGAGTGTTTGTGAAGTTGAACGACTCCGCGCGGAACTCGATCTTGAACCGCTCGGTGAGTGAGAAGACGCGGAACAGCGAGAGGTCGAGATTCTCCAATCCGGGGCCGCGCAGTATGTTGCGTCCCGATGTTCCGTAGCGGACGGCGGTGACATTCGCGAAGGCCGTCTTGTCGAAATAAAGCTGGTCGGGAACGCCTGGAACGGTAGTGCCGATCCCACTGAACTTCTCAACCTTCGACTTAACCTGGTCCGCAGTCTGGCTGTTGCCCGGAGAGTTGAGCGAAGTGTCCGATGCGGTGACAGTGAACGGACGGCCCGAAACAAGACTCAGGACGCCATTGACCTGCCAGTTGCCCAGTAGCGCGCCGGCGATGCCATCCTGCGCCCACTTCTTGCCTTTGCCGAAAGGAAACTCCGCGGCGAAGCCGAACTGGATGTTGTGCGGAATGTCATAACCAGCCAGCGCTCGGTTCCGGATTATTTGCGAAGGGGCATTGAACAACGGCAGCCCGTCCGTGCCGGTGTCGTCCACCATATTGATCGCCTTCGACCAGGTGTAGGCTGCCTTAACGAACAAACCTCGCGTCAATCGGCGATTGAGCGCCATCTGCAAAGCGTGGTAGTTTGCGCTGGTGAAGCCGTCCCACAGAAAGGTGGTGGTCGAACGCCCATACCTGGCGAATAAGGGCTGACCGTTCCGGCCAAGACCGGGCGACGGCGCGGCGTTGATGTTCAGGGTATTGAGCTGGTGAGTCGTTTGCGTGCCGACGTACCCGACATCAAGGATGAAGTCGCTGGGTAGCCTGCGCTCGACAAAGAGGTTCCACGACTGGATGTAGCCGCGATGAATCTTGTCGGCGTACGGCGACCTCATATTGACAGTGCCGGGCAGCAGCACCTTGCCTGTGTTGAGGTCCGGCCCGGTAAAAGGAGGGATGCCTTTGTCGAGCGCCTGGAACGGGGTGCGCGCGTTCGACTTGGGATCGGGGTTGAGAAATGTCTGTGCGATAGTGAGCGGGTAGAATCCACGCAGCGGTCTCGCAAAGGGCATCGGATCGTAAGTCAATCCATAGCCGCTGCGGATCACGGTGTTATCTCCCAAGCGATAGGCCAGGCCAATTCGCGGGGCGAAGAGCTTCTTACTGGTCTCGATCCCCAGGTCACTTTCATTGCCGCCGCGCCCGCCGAGCAGGACTTCCATCGTGCCATCGGGCTGTCCGGCCGCGTTCAGCCTGACGGGTGAGTTCAGATTCAGAAGCTCGATGCCACGATCAACGCGGTGCATCAGCGGGAAAAGCTCATAGCGCAGGCCGAGAGTCGCCGTTAGATTGCGCGTCACCTGCCACCGATCGCGGACGAAGAAACCCATCTGCCATTCACGACCTGTCATCACCTCGTATTGAAGGCTCTTTTCCGCTGAAGCCGGCAGCCCCAACAGGAACCCGGCATAAGCATTGAACTGATTTTCGCTTCCACCAGGAGCCGAGGTGACAGCGGCGCCGAAATTAAAGCGCCCGCGCGGCCCGGCGCCAATCTCCGGCTGCCAGTGATTCAACTCGTGACGCACCAGGTCGAAACCGAATCGGATTTCATGATTCTTCTGGATCTTGGTGGCGTTGACGTTGCCGGTGAAACTTTGATCGTTGCGGGTGACTGGAGACCAGTTGTCCTGGTTGCCCAGGGCGGCGTAGTTCGCAATGTTGAATTGCGGGAAACCGCTCTGGCGGATGTCCGGGCCATTGGTTCCGGGAATGCCCAACACTTCCGAGCCGATATTCTGGCCAAAATCCGGACCATGCGTGACATGGTTCATCCGGGTGAAACCAAAAACGCCGTCAATGATGAAGGTGCTGCTGACGGTATAGGTTTGGCCCACGGTCGCCAGATAGACTTTGGTATCGCCCGTGCCGTTGCCACCTTCGCACAGACAGACGCCGCCAGCCTGATTGAGTGAGAAGCTGCCGGTGACGTTGGCCCGCATGTTCGAGAACTTGCCCCAGATCTGGTGCTTCGCGGTGCGGTTCCAGTTGACCTTCCCGTCGAAGTTGTGGCGGTCGAGGATCTGCGGCGCCGAGTTGAAGAAGTTATTGGTCACTCCGGGCAGATTCGGGAGCGGAATCAACGCCTGAATCTTCTGGGAAATCGGGTGAATCTTGTCGGTCGGGATGATGTTGTTTGTGAATTGCGTGCGGCCCACGCCGTCGATTGCGCCGGTAGCCGGGTCGAAGATCGTAGTGTTGGGGTAGGCGCTGAAATTGCCGGCGCGCTGATCGGCCGTCGGAACCGTGAAGGTATTCTGACGGGTGATGCGCTCGAAGGTGCCTTCATAGCCGCCGAAGAAGAAGAGCTTGTCTTTCTTAATCGGCCCGCCCAGGGTGGCGCCGGTGATGGTGTCGAGATACTTAGGGGTGTTGCGGCCCAGGTCGTTGCGATGGAAATAATTCTTCGCCCGGAATATGTGGTTGTCGTGGTGGATGAACCCTGAGCCGTGGAATTCATTGGTTCCCGATTTGGTGACCACGTTGATCGCCGCGCCGCCGGCCAACCCCTGCTCAGCGTCGAAGTTGTTAGTCGAGACGTTGACCTCCTGGATCGTTTCAGAGGGCGCAACGTAGACAGCATGGTGGGGCAGCCAGATGAAGACGTTCTGGGCGCCGTCCAATCGAGTATTGTTGTTGTTGCGCGCCGTGCCGTTGACGTTCGTGGTCAGCGAGCGCGCTGGCGTGTCGGTATTGGCGTTCTGGAATAGAGCCGGCGTCGTGCCGGGAACCAGGTTGAGCAGGCTCTGGTAGTTGCGGAAGCGAGCAAGTGGCACCGCGTTGATCTCCTTGCCGCTGAGTTCGCTCTTGACCGTCGCGGTTTCGGTCTGGAGCGTGGTCGCATCGGCAGCCACCGAGACCACGTCCGCAACGTTGCCGATCTTCATCTGCACGTCCGCTCGGGTGACGTTATTGGCCGTGATGACCATCTCGGTCTTTGAGAAAGAGGAAAACCCCTGTTTGGTCACTTTGAGTTCATAAGCGCCTGGCAGGATGTTGGTGATAGAATAGTCGCCGTCTTCGCGCGAAGCGGTTTCGCGCGACAGACCGGTGTTTTTGTCAATGATGGTTACGGTCGCCCCGGCGACGACCGCGCCGTTCTGATCCGTCACATTGCCGACGAGTGATCCGTAAAGGACTTGCGCGTTGGCCAAACTGGGCGCCATACCCGCTGTCAGAAGCACGGCGAGCAGCGCGCCCATAGCTTTCCCCGGGAGCGCTTGCTTGGAGCATATGATTCGCATAGTGATCTCCTTCAACAGGGTTTGGCTCATCGGTATGACTGCTTGTGGAGATATGGTCATACCTTGCTGAGCGGTCATTGATTCAATGTGGACCAAGCAAAGCCGCCATGACAGGCTTATTGAATTATCGCTGACACTCAGTGAAGAAATTTATTTACTGCAAGCCAATGATGTAGGCGAAGTCTAAGCTTGGTCTAGTTAAATCGTCAATAGATACTTAGACCCTTTTCGCCCCATACACCGCAACGTGCAAAGGCGGAAAAAAAGCGGTCGCGTGAGAGATGAGTCTCTCACGCGACCGCTTCGATTTGAATCAACAACCGATTTCAGTAGGCCAGCCGCAATTCTCGAACACGCTATTATGCCCAGCCGGCCCGTTGAACGGCTAGAACGCCAGGCGGAAGCCGAACTGTATACGCCGAGGTCCCGGAACCGGCGTACCACCGGCGCCGCTACCATTACCACTGTCGGAATTCGACGGCGTGAACTGCAGGAAATTGATCGCCGTGAAGCCCGTCACTGGCGCGCCCCAGTTTGTGTGGTTGAAGACGTTGATCATCTCGACGCGGAACTCCGGCTGGAAGCGCTCTTTCACTCTAAATTGTTTGAAGAGTGAGAGGTCGGTGTTCCAGACCCGCGGACGACGGAATTGGTTGCGGGCCGAAGAGCCCCAGCCTTCCTTCCCGGTACCGCTCGGCTGCGAGAAAAGGCTCGTGTCGTACCATGTTGTAGTGGAGCCTGATCCTACCTTGCCGCTTGCCTTCGGATCGCTCTTGACGTTAATGTTAGCGCCACCGCAGCTCGCGCAGTTCAGCGCGGCGTTCGTGCCGCCAATAGAGAATGGCGTGCCCGAGTAGTTCGCCTGGATGCCGTTGACCTGCCAGCCGCCGAGGAGCTTGCCCATCAGATTGCTTCTATCTTTCAGGAAGGGCAGTTGGTAGAGAAAGCCAATCTGGAAGACATGCGTCCGGTCGAAGCCCGCCAGCGCGAAGTTGTCGGCGTACTTCAACGGATGATTCCAGGTCAGCCCTACCCAACCGTCTTCGTCGGCCATGTCCTTGGCCTTACTCAGCGTGTAAGCGCCCTTCAACATAAGCCCATCTTTGAAGGGCCGGTTGATCGCTACTTGCAGTGAGTTGTACCTGGCCTTGGTCCGTGCGGCCCAGTCCGTAATATCGCTGGTGCCGGCAAGAGCGAAGTATTTGCGCGCGGCGTTACCGCCACCCGGCTCGCCGTAGTTGATGTTCAGGTCGGCGTAGCCGCCATCCGTGCGGGTTCCGACGTAGGCCGCTTCGACGATGATGTCCAACGGCAGCCTGCGTTCGAAAGCGATGTTGTACTGCTGGATGACGGCCCGATCGAGACCTTTGCCCGCGCCTGGGAAGGCTTCAGTCCCGAAGTTCGGCGACCGCATGAAAACGTTAGCCGGCAGCTTCACACTGCCGGAGTTGAAGTCCGGGATCGGAACGGGGGGGATACCGACGCCGTCCAGGGTGGTGGTCCAAGCAAACTGCTCGGCGGCGCGGTTGAAGTTGATGTCATACGGGAACGATCCCCGCATGGGCCGCGACCAGGGGAGCGGATTGATGGTACGGCCGTAGCCCGCCCGCACCACCGACTTTTCACCAAGGCGGTACGCCACGCCCAAGCGCGGCGCCAGATACCAGGTCTGGAGTTTAAGACCGGCGTCGTCCGGCACATTGCCGCGACCGCCCAGCAACACTGTGTAGGTGTTGAGGTCGAGCCGTTCGATGCCGCTATTCGCGCGGCGCATGAGCGGGTAACCCTCGACCCGGAGGGCCAGGTTGAGGGTTAGATTTGGGGTGACGCGCCACCGATCGCCTATGTAGAACGCCGTTTGCCACTCACGTCCCGTCATATCCTCGGTCTGTACGTCCTTCGCAAAAGAATTTGCGTTGCCCAGCAGGAAGGCCGCGAACGTGTTCCACTGGAGGGGGACGTAACTTGTGCAGGGGGGGCTTGGGCAAGTGGAGGGGACGAACAAGCCTGTGGTGTTCCCGCTGAAGGCAAGCCCACCGCGCAAGCCGTAGGTGCCGAACTCGGCCTGGCGGTGATTCAGTTCCAGCCTAACGATGTCAACGCCGGCTCTCACTTCATGCTTGGCGAAGATCTTTGTCAACGCGCTGCTGAAGCTATAGTTGATTTCCTTGCGATAGAGCGGCATCCAGTTGGGCGTCGAGCCCAGGGTGTAACCGTTGGCGATTTGAGGCAGGCCGCTGGCCCGGATGTCGTTGGGATCGTTCGTGCCCTTAACTCCGAGATCAAGACCGAAGTTCTTGCCAAAGTCCGGCCCGGTCACTACTTGGTCTTGGCGGTAATATCCGAAGTTACCGTCGAGCAGGAGCGTTGGGCTAATCGTCCAGGTATGGCCCGCGCCGACCACATATTGCTTCGTGTCGCCCACACTGCCGTTGTCGAAGCCCAGAATGTAGTTGTCTACCACATTGGCTCGCAGCATGGAGAACTTGCCCCAAACCGAATGATTATGCGAACGCTGCCAGGTGATCTTCGAGTCGTAATTGGCGCGATCTACCTGGGTCTCACGCGGCGCTACGTAGTCGTCGAAGAGTCCGTTTGAGTTCAGATCCTTGTTCGTATTGACCTTGGGATAGAGACCCATAATCGCCTTGGCAACCGGGCTAATCATAGCGCCGGGAATGGTGAAGTTGTCGAATTGCGTCCGCCCCGATCCGTCGGCGCTACCCGTGGCCGGGTTGTAGAGCCGGAATCTGGTGGGGAGGGCCGCGGTGTTGAAGACCGCGGCTACCTCGTTGAAGTCGCCGATGCGCATTTTATCGGTCGGGACCGCGGAGGTGAAGTTAAAGCCGCGCCGGTCGCGGAACTTCTCGTATGCTCCGAAAAAGAAGAGCTTCTCTTTCAGAATCGGGCCGCCGAGCGTGCCGCCGTAAACATTATGCGAGAGCGGGGGTTTCACCAGTCCAAACGCATTGTTGGAGAAGGTGTTGGCGTTCAGCTTGTCACTATTGAAGAACTCGAAAACGGAGCCATGGAACTGGTTAGTGCCAGACTTGGTTATTACAGTCTGGGCCGCGCCGGCGGCCATACCGGTGTCAACGTCGAAGTTGTTGGTAGCGATGTTGACCGTCTCGATGGTCTCCGCCGATTGGATAAATCCGGCGTGGTGCGGCAGCCAGACGTTTACCGACACGGCGCCATCAACGCGGGTGGTGTTGCTGTTCGGCTGCGTGCCGTTGACCCAGGTGCGCAGCGATCGGCCCGGCGTGTCAATTTCGGCGTTCTGGAACTGCACGGGCGTCGCGCCCGGTACCAGGTTGAGCAGCGTTTGATAGTTGCGGTACTGGTTCAGCGGCAGCGAGGTCACCTGGACGGAATTTATTTCCGTGCTGAGGTTGGACTTTTCCGTTTTCAACGTAGCTGCGTCGGCCGTCACCGTGACCATTTCCTGGGCGGCGCCAAGTTGCAGTGCGACGTCCACGCGCTTCGGGTTGCCGGCAGATACGATGATGTCCGCCTGACGCATTTCCTTGAAGCCTGTGTGCGTCAATCTCATTTCGTAGTCGCCAGGGAGCAGGTTGCGGAACACATAGCTCCCGGTTTCGTCAGTGGTTGTCTCGAGCTTCAAGCCGGTGCCGGTGTTGGTAATTGTGACCTTCACGCCCGGCAGGACCGCGCCGTTCTGGTCTACGACATTGCCGACCATTGAGCCGTAAAGGGCTTGCGCATTGGCCAGGCCTGGCGCCAGCCCCACTGTCAAGAGCACAGCAAGCAGCGCGCCAATAGCTTTCGCCGATAGCGCTAGTTTGAAGTATGTTTGTCGCATGATGATCTCCTCCAAGAGGGTTTGGCTCATTGATATGAAGGTCATATCTAGAGCCGAGGGTTGGAAAACTCTCCATCTCATTACGGGTTTGCGAGTAAATATTCGTTTGTTAGTGGTTTAACACAGCAAGCTAATGATATGAGGGCAGTCTAAGCCGAGGATGGCTAAACGTCAATGGTCTTGGAAGTTGGGAGGGCAGCGCAAGCGCAATTTTAGGAAGATTTACACGGAATTTGAGGAAATCGTCACATGCGCCGCCCGGGTTGATTAATCACCGGCGCGGTCAATCGCCGCGAGCATCTCTTCATCGGTGAAATATTTGAAGAATTCGACTCCACGGCTTTGCGACTCCTGTTTTTCGACGGCTTCGAGTTTCCGCACGTCTGAATAATCGACGAGACGCACTCCGCGAGATTGCAGGAACTCTCGCAGCGAGGCGATCTTCTCGTTCAGGCTTTCGGCCGAGCCAGGCGCGACCTTTTCCAGATATCGATTGACCACGGCCATCCCGCGCTCGCCGTCCTGTTTGGCTCTGCCGACCACGCCGTCGGAAGCCTGGCGCGACCAGCCGATGACGAACAGCCCGGTGCAGACTTTTCCGGTCTCCGGATCGTAGACTTGATAAGCCTCGTCGCCGGGATTGTCGGGATCGGGGTTCGGGTTCTTGACGTATTCCACCCCGGTGCAAGGCAGGCCGAGCGTTTCGTCGACGCGGTCGCCGATTGCGAAAACCACGGTGTCGCATTCGATGTCGTAAAACTCGCCCGTGCCTTTGGCAGAGAGCGATTCGCCGCGTTTCATGAGTTCGGTATTCTCGACGCGCAGCGCGCGCAACTTCCCGTTTTCGTCACAAACGACTTCCGTCGGGGCGCTCAGAAACCTGAAGAGCATCCGCGTCGGGCTTTCGCCTTCTTTCGACTTCGTGTTGATGTGTTTGGTCAGGTCCTTGTAGTTTGCTTCGATGTCTTCGCCGACGGTTTCCAGCTTCGGACGGACGCGCTCAATCTCCTCGCGCAGCGCGGATGTGTCAATGTTGGCGGCGACGGCCTGGATTTCGACGTCGGTGTAGGCGCGCTGGGCGGGGCCGCGCCGCGCGACCGCGATCACCTCTTTGATCTTTTTCTCATGCACCAGCCAATGCGCGACGTCCACCATCACGTTGCCAACGCCGATGATCGCCACGCGCTCGCCGATCTTGAAATCGCGCCTTCTGAATTCGGGCAATCCGTTGAAGTAGTAGACCAGATCCTTGGCGTGGTAGACGCCCTCTGCCGCGTCTCCCGGGATGCCGAGAGCTTTCGTGCCCTGCGCGCCGCACGCGACGACGACGGCTGACGGGTTCAGAACCTCGCGCAGTTCGTCCAATGTCAGATCGGCCTGCGCGCCTATTCTGATGTGGCCAAGGTACTGCACGCGCGGGTCGGCCAAAATCTTGCGAAACTGAATGCGTACGCCTTCCTTCAGCTTGTGCTTGTTGAAATAAATGCCGTATTCGACCAAACCGCCGGGTTTGATGTCGCGATTGATGATGACGACTTCATGGCCGGCTTCAGCGAGTTTTCGCACGCCGTAGATCCCGGCAGGGCCGGCGCCGATTGTGACTACAAGGTGACCGCTTTGATTTTTGGTTTCGCTCATTGCTTTTTAAATTCACCTTCTGAAGATTTGGAATATAGAGGGGCGATAGGATAAGGATACGGAACAAACGGAAATAATGGAACCGCCCCGCATATCCGCTCATTCAGCATATTCCTGGACGGTACCGGGAGCGGTAGCGACCGGGCGCCAGTGACCCGGTCGCTACCGC
>DATCXQ010000587.1:0-5812 GCA_036565725.1 Blastocatellia bacterium | reverse complement strand
CCCGCCGTAGTCATCACCGAAGAGAACCTCGAAAAGCATTTTGCGCTGCGCGCGCGCGTAAAACGTGACGATGAGACAGGGGCGATGATCATTCACCCCCTGGCCGCGAACTCGTCATCCGTATGTTGAGGTCATTTCATTGACCGGCTTTTGAATCAATGTCGAAAGGCAATCCAATGACATCTCCTGTTTCACGACCCTTGAATAAAAGGAGTAAAGGCTCGGCGGTTTACGTCGCCGTGACCATAGCGATGCTGGCGCTGGTGGTCGCCGGAATCGAAATTACGCGGCGGCTGAAAGCCCCTGCGGACGCCGTCACCGCAGTCCCGGCGGCCGCGAAGCCGTTCCCGCGCGAGTTGCGCGACGCAAAAGGCGAGACGCTCATTCTTCCACACGAGCCGCAACGCATCGTCTCGCAGACGCTCGGCACGGACGAGATCCTGCTCGCCATCTGCCCCACGGAGCGAGTCGTCGCCCTGAGCAATCTGGCCGAGGATGGGAACTACAGCAACATCGTCGAAGAGGCGCGTCAGAATCCGAACAGGACAACCCAGGGGCCGGAGCAGATTTTGCAGTTCAAGCCCGACCTGATATTCGTCGCCAGTTACAGCCGCGCCGAGACCGTCGACCTGCTCAAGGCTTCCAAAGCGCCGGTTTTCAGGTTCGCCAATTTCGATTCGATCGCGGACGTCAAATCGAACATTCGTACGGTCGGTTACGCCACGGGGACGGACGCCGCCGCGGAAAAACTTATCGGGCGGATGGACGCGGACCTTGCCGCTGTCCGCGCGCGCATTCCCAAGAGCGAATTGCCCCCCCGAGTGATGTCCTATGACAAGCTGGGTTATACCGCAGGCTCGAACACGATCTTTGACGACGTCGTGCGCGCCGCGGGCGCCGTCAACGTCAGCGCGGAACAGGGGATCAAGGGCTTCGCCAAGATCAATTCGGAAAAGATACTCGAATGGCAGCCGGACTTTCTGATTATGGGCGCAAATAGGGGCAAGGAAAAATCCGTGAGCGACCACTTGCTCGAAGACCCGGCGGTCGCGACCAGCAAGGCCGGACGCGCCAAGCGCATTATCGTGATGGACAACCGGCATTTTCTGACCGTCTCGCATCACGTCGTGCGCTTCGTCGAGGATTTGGCAAATGGAATTTATGGCAACCGAAAGTAAAGCAATCCAAGCGCCTCGCTCCCGTATCGAGCGGGCCTCGCGCGGCCTTTTCACACACCGGGTCGGCGGGTACTTTGTCGTCGTTACGATCGTGTTGCTCGTCGCCTTCATCGCCGGGATTGCAATCGGGAGCGCATCCGTGGGCGCCGCAACCGTAGCGCGCGTCCTGGCATTTCATTTGTTCCCGGAAGGGATAATTGACGTCAGCGACATCCCCGAGCCTCATCAGGTCATTGTCTGGTTGATTCGTACGCCGCGCGTCATCGTAGCGGCGCTCGTGGGCGCGGGGCTGGCTGTCGCAGGCGCGCAGATGCAGGGTCTGTTCCGCAACGCGCTGGCATCGCCTGACATCGTCGGGACGAGTTCCGGAGGCGTTCTCGGAGCGGTCCTGGCCCTCGCGACGGGGTTGGCGATGCGCTCGATTTTCTATCTGCCGGTGATGTCATTCGCAGGGGCCTTGCTCGCTCTCTTTCTGGTCTACGTTATCGCCACGCGGCGCGGACGCACGCCCGTCTCCACGCTGCTGCTGACCGGCGTCGCGTTCAACGCGTTGATAGGCGCGATCACGTCGTTCGTAATCAGCCTGCAATGGGTGCGGTGGGAGGTGGCGCAGGAGATTCTTTTCTGGATGATGGGTGGCTTGGACAGCCGCACCTGGAAGCATGTCTGGCTGACGCTGCCCTGTGTCGTGATCGGCTTGATCGTCGCGCTCGTATATTCGCGCGATCTCGACGTCCTGCTGCTAGGCGAAGAGACGGCGCTTGCGGTGGGCGCGGATATAGAGAGGGTGAAGCGGGTCATCCTGACGAGCGCGGCCTTACTCACCGGAGCGGCCGTCGCCGTCAGCGGCCTGATCGGTTTTGTCGGTCTGGTCGTGCCGCACATCGTGCGCCTGATCATCGGGCCAAAACATCGATATTTATTGCCCGCCAGCGCGTTGACCGGGGCGGCTTTTCTGATTCTGGCGGATATTCTGGCAAGAACGGTAAACCGGCCGGAAGAGATCAGGCTGGGAATTGTGACCGCCATTTTAGGCGCGCCGTTCTTTTTGTACCTGTTGCTGCGCCACTATCGCACAATCGGCATAGGATAAACCCGAGCCTGCGGAGGGAATTATGGAATCCGAAAAACAGTCAAATGACGAGCAATCCATAAGAAATGAGACCGACCAGCGCCACGCCGAACAAATGCAGCGTCGCAAAGCTTCCTATGACGCGCGCAAAGCCGCGGCGACGCGAGAAAAAGGTTTGATCATCGTCAACACAGGCGCGGGCAAGGGCAAAACCAGCGCCGCCCTGGGAATGGTCTTCCGCGCCCTTGGACATGGCATGCGCGTCGGCGTTGTGCAGTTTACGAAAGGCGCAATTGAAACCGGCGAGGCAGCCTTCGCCAGGCAGCTTGAGGGGCGCGTTGATTTCTACACGCTCGGAGAAGGCTACACCTGGGAGACACAGAACCGCGGGCGTGACACAGCCGTTGCTGGCGAGGCCTGGGCGCGGGCGCGCGCGTTGATCGAAGACCCACGCTATCAGATCGTCGTGCTAGATGAACTCAACATCGTTCTCAAATACGGTTATCTGCCACTGGACGAAGTGCTGGAGACCTTGCGCCATAAGCGTGAAGACCTGCACATCGTTATCACGGGGCGTAACGCGAGAGAGGAATTGATCGAGCTGGCGGACCTGGTGACCGAGATGAAGCTGATCAAACACCCCTATAAGGGCGGGATCAAAGCCCAAAAGGGGATCGAGTACTGATGGCGAATACTGACACAAAGAGCGCTGAGAAACCTTTGCCTGAAGGGATTCCGAATCGATTTGTGTTCGTGAAGCGCGCGGACGAGGAGGTGAAGAAGACTCGTGTCCTGGAAGGTCAGTTGCTCGTCTGTCAGGGGTGCTGCTGCGGCAATACCGAACGCGGACATCCGGCTCTGCCACTGGATGATTTCAAACAACAGTGGAAAGATCGCGGCATCCGGTTGCGCGTTCATCTAACCATCACCGGCTGTTTAGGTCCATGTCCATTGGCGAATGTCGTGCTGATCCTGTTTGCGGGCGAGTCGGTTTGGCTGCATTCGATAAACACGCCAGAGCGAGTCGCGGCGATCTACGATTATCTGGAAGCGATGTTGGCGGCGGAAAAATATCTGCCCCCGGAAGGGATTCTCGCCGATTGTCATTTCAACCGCTTCAATTTTGACACTGCCGCAGGCGACGCATGGCTGAACGACGACGGTTGGAAGCAGGGTAAAACCTCGAACGATGCTCATCAATATTGACTCTTTTTACTGAACTTATGATGGCGAAAGCCTTAATGGTTTTGGGCACGGCTTCTCACGCGGGCAAATCGCTCACGGCGGCGGCGCTGTGCCGTATTTTGAAGCGCGATGGCTTCAACGTCGCGCCCTTCAAGGCCCAGAACATGGCGCTCAACTCCTTCGCCACGCGCGAGGGGCGCGAGATCGGGCGCGCGCAGGCGATGCAGGCGCAAGCCGCCGGGATCGAGCCGCACGTCGACATGAACCCTATTCTTCTAAAGCCGACATCGGAGGTCGGTTCGCAGGTCGTCATCAACGGCATAGTCTTCGGCAACTATCGCGGCGCGGATTATTACCGCCTCAAACCGATGTTGCTTGACGCGGTCACCGAGGCGTACCGGCGTCTGGCGTCGCGGCACGAAATCATCGTGCTGGAAGGCGCAGGCTCGCCTGTCGAGATGAATCTCAAGGACCGCGACGTGGTTAACATGAAAATGGCCGAGATCGCCGACGCGGCATGCATGCTGGTCACGGACATCGACCGCGGGGGCGTCTTCGCCTCGCTGGTCGGGACGTACGCTTTGCTCGAACCGCGTGAACGGGAGCGTTTCGGCGGCTTCCTGATCAATAAGTTTCGCGGCGACGTGAGCCTTTTTACGCCCGGCGTTGAGTACTTGGAGAACCGGTTGTCGCAACCCTGCCTGGGCGTAATCCCATATCTTCGTGATCATGGCATTGATGATGAAGACAGCGTGTCACTCGAACGCCGCACAATGAGGCCGTCTATTGGCAGCGAAAATGAACTGCGCGTCTGCGTAGTCGGATTACCCTACCTCTCCAACTTCACGGACTTTACAGCGCTGGAGAGCGTTACCGGCGTTGTCGTCTATTACGCGCGTAAGCCGGAGGAAGCGCGCGCCGCCGACGTATTGATCTTGCCCGGCAGCAAAAACACCATTCCTGATTTGCTCTGGCTCAGAGAGAACGGGTGGGAAGAGGCGGTCCATGCCCATGTCGCCGACGGCAAGCCCTTGGTAGGGATCTGCGGCGGATTCCAAATGCTGGGGCGAGAAATCCGAGACCCGCATCGCGTCGAGAGCGACACTGAGTTCGTCGCGGGGTTGGGGCTGCTGGATGTGAACACAACATTGACCAAAGAAAAGATCACGCGCCAGGCCACGGCTCGGCTGATTGCGCCGGCGATCTTTGCTCAAGATGGCGCCGAGCCGGTGTTCATTGGTTACGAAATTCACCTGGGCGAAACAATTCTGGGAAAGAAGGCGCGGCCACTTTTTCAGCTCACGCGCCTGGGGGACGTCGCGAGCCGAAACGACGGCGCGATCAATGACAATGGGAGCATTCTAGGCGCGTACCTGCATGGGCTCTTTGATTCTTCGGAAGGGCTTGCGGTATTGCTGGCTCACTGGAGGAAACTCTGTGGGAAGAAATTCTCGGCGGCGCAGATCGCCGATCCGCTCGCCGAACGAGAAAGGCGTTATGTCGCGCTTGCGGAGCATTATCGACGCAATCTGAGGATGGACGTGATTTACCGGATGATCGATGGAAAAAAATGACGCCTTCCTACTTTTCACGCTGGCATATGCGCTGGATTGGCTGATCGGCGATCCGGAATGGGCGCCGCATCCCGTGCGGTGGATGGGACGGTTAATTCAGGTCGGGGAAAACTTCCTGCGGCGATTCATTCGCGGATCCCGCGCCGAATTTATGGGCGGCGTGTCGCTTAGTTTGCTCGTGGTCGGGGTTTTCGGCCTGGGTAGTTGGTTTCTGTTGGAATGGCTGGGAGACCGGAATAAGACTCTGGCCTTTATCGTGGCGCTATATCTCGCCTTCACGACGCTCGCCACCCGGTCTTTGCTGGACGAGGCGCGCGCCGTGAGGCGCTTATTGCTGAATTCCGATCTTCCGGGGGCGAGGCGTCAGGTCGCGCGCATCGTTGGGCGGGATACACAGGCGTTGGACGAGCCGGAGGTGACAAGAGCCGTGATTGAGACGCTCGCCGAGAGCGCTTCGGACGGCGTCATTGCCCCGATGTTCTACCTTGCGATTGGCGGGGCGCCAGCGGCGCTGGCGTATAAGGCGATTAATACTCTCGATTCGATGATCGGGCACCGGGATGCGCGATACGAGTTTTTCGGCAAGTTCGCCGCGCGACTTGATGACGCGGCGAATTTTATTCCCGCCCGCCTGACCGCCCTGCTGTTCGTTTTTGCAGCATGGATGTTGCGTTTGGACCGGAGCGGCGCCTGGCGCGTTTTGTTGCGTGACGGCGCCAGGCACAAAAGCCCGAACGCCGGTCGCCCTGAAGCCGCAATGGCGGGCGCCCTCGATGCGCGTCTTGGGGGGACGAATTATTACG
>DATCXQ010000565.1:0-26874 GCA_036565725.1 Blastocatellia bacterium | reverse complement strand
AGTTTGAAAATTCGAGCACCAGCCGTCCGCGCCAGCCGGGTTCGAGCGGAGTTGTATTTACGATTAATCCGCTGCGCGCATACGTGCTCTTTCCTAAACATATGCCCACGACATTGCGCGGCATGTTGAATGTTTCGACCGTCACGCCCAGCGCGTAGGAATGGGGCGGCAATAGCCAGTATTGCGAGCCGTCTTCGGACATGCGCAGCGGGGCTTCGACAAGCGAGTTCTCGTCGAATTTTTTTGGATCGATCTCGGCGCTGGCGATGGGCGAAAAGACGCGGAATCCGTCCGGCGCGAGTCGCAGATCATAGCCGTATGACGACACTCCCGCCGAGATGATGCGGCGCCCTTCGACTTCGCGCACGAGTCTCGGTTCGAACGGCTTGATCATTCCGGTCTCGCGGCACATCTTCAAAATCCAGCGATCCGATTTGACGCTCACGTATCAACTCCGATCCTTCACTCTATGGACAACCATGAACATTTGCAGTAATCTCTGGCGCGCTGTCGCAACGTTTGCGACACGATGGACGTTCCATCAATCGCTTGTTCCAAAGACAAGCCGGATGCCTTGGTTATCAACCTTCGCGGTTGTGGCGGCCTAAACCGAGTGATGTGAAAAAGCCGCAAGTTTCTAAGCTCAAAGTGATTTGGGATAATTCCCCGATCTCTGGCGGGAGCATATAGTCCCCGTTTACCGAAAAACTGACGCTTGGATTACTTGTCCATAAAATCAGTAACTATCAAAGCTCTCCTTTTTATCGAGTGATTGGCGCGAAGTCTATCAGACCAGGCGACATTGAGACAGCCGGAACCGCGGATTTTTACGGATGCGGCGGATCAACGCAGATATCTGCGACAATCCGTAGCGTCAGCGCAAATCCGTGGTTGCTACCGCTCTGATCTCGCGCGTCTCGATTTTATAGGCGCATCGGTTCTCTCCGTCTTCGGCTCTTGCGGCGCCTCTTCATTACGTCCCAGAATTCTGTAAAAGGAATCGCGGACGTGTTCGAGCCGGTATTCGCGTTTGATCATCTCAAGTCCCACGGCTTCGCGGCTTATTTCGCGCGCGCCCTTCTGCCAAAGCTCCGGGTCGAAGTCCACGTACACTTTGCGGCCCGCGTAAAAGAAATCCTGTATCGCCTCGCCGAGTTTGTCATCGGGCCAGCCCGACCCGGGAGATATGGTCAGCCAATAGGGCCGCGCCTTGACGCCCGCCAGGAAATGGATCAGCGGCGTGCGAGCGCCGACGATGAACGCGGAATTCCAGGGGAGGTCTGTTATCTTCGCGACGTAATCGCGCGCGGCTCTCGCCCCCCACTGCTGGTCGTAAAGTTCTTTGGCCATGTGGTTGTAAGAGCCTTTGGTCAAAACAATCAGGCCTACCAGCAAAGGCGCCGCCCACACGCGATGACGCCTGATCAACTCGGCCAGACACCATCCGCAGGCGGCGGCGAGCCCCAGGAGGCCAGTCAAAAGGTATCGCGGATTGACCGCCAGGTCGTGATTGGCAAGGAGCGCCAGGTTTGCGGCGAGCCCCAGGAGGCCGAGGGCCGCAAGCGCGCGCAGCCGCGGCCTCGACCATAACCAGACGACGGCGAGCGGCGTAATGACCAGGACTATAACCGAGCAATTGAATGCGTAATCGGCGAAGAACCACAGATTGGCGCTCGTCACCGGATGGATTCTACGTTCGGCGGCGCTCAGTCGATACCATTTGACGACCTCGCCCCAGTAAAGGTCGTCGTACAGTTTCCAAAAGATCATCCCCACGAACGCGCAGACGACGGCGATGAGTAAGGCGACGAATCCGGTCCTCCAACGCCCCCTGTAGATTCGCGCCGCGACCGGGATAAATGGAAAATAGAAGACCGCGAATTCGCGAATGTTCGCGCTCAACCCCAGCAGAGCGGCGGCCGCAAGAAATCGTCCGGTCTTGCCGGTCCGCAAACTTCGCGCCATCCACCACAGCGACCAACTGAGCGCCAGCAATCCCGGAACCTCGCTCATCGCGCGCCCGCTGTAGATGATGTAATAAGGCGATAATGACACGATCAGCGCGCCGAAAAACGACGCGAGCCTGCTCGCCGTCAACTCCTTGCACAAAGCGTAGACGCCGATTACTCCCGCGCCGGCTTGCGCGATCACGCCGTAGCGGAGCGCCAGGTAGGCCTTTTCGGGAGACAGGCCAGCCCACGTGTGAGCCAGTTCCCACAAGCCCGAGTTGTAGCCGAGGAAGAGCGCGCGGCCCAGCCCCAGAGTCGACGGCTTATGTTGAACGACGTGGACCGTGTAATCGAATCCGTCCCAATCGGAGATGAACGGATCCTGCAAGCGCCAGGCGAGCGCCCACGAGAGGCAGGCCAGCGGCAGCCAGATATAAACGTCACTTTTCCAGTCGTGTGAATTAACCTTGAGGCGCGTAATACCCTCTGCGATGTCGAACTTTCAGATCCTTGGCGTTTCGATTTACCACCCGAATTTCCAGTTTGCGAAAGCCACCGTCGGTGGTTTCGTTCTTCGGCTCGTAGGCGAGCAGATATTGTTGGCGCAGGTCCTGCTCCAATTGCGTGAACGCCTTGTCCAGCTCGCGGGCGTCTTTCGGGAAGACGGCGCGCCCGCCGGTCGATTCGGAGAGTTTTTTGAGCACACCCTCATTGACGCCGCCCATACCGGGATCGCCGATGCCGATCGAATAGATCACCACCTCGGAGCGCAAGGATTCGTTGATCGCCTCGTCCAGCTTCATACGGCTGGTGGTGTCCTCGCCGTCGGTGAGAATGATGATCGTCTTGCGACCCGGCTCTCTGGCCAACATGTCGGCGGAGGTGGCGACGACTGAATCGTAGAGCGAAGTCCCGCCCTGCCGCGACCCACCGTTGATCGGCGGAGTCGCGCCGCCGTATACGCTGACCGGGGGCGCCGCGATGAATGCGATATCCTCGAGCGCCTTGCGGACGCGCTTCGGGTTCGAGGTCAGCTCTTGCATGACGGTCGCCTCGCCCTCGAATTTGATCACGGCGACGGTGTCTTTGCCGGTGCGTACAACCGAATCGACGAAACGCCCGCCGGAGTCCTTCAAATACTGCAAGGTGAACTGCTCGCTGCCGCTGACATCGACCAGAATCGCCATCGTTAATGGCAGGTCGAGTTCGCGCTTGAAGGTGAAAATATCCTGGGGCTGGCCGTTTTCGAGGACCTGAACGTCTTCCTGTTTCAGATCGTTGAGGTAGCGGTTCTGTTTGTCCTGAACGCTGAAGAGCACGTTTACGAGCTTGGCGCCGAACTTGAGCGTAAGATCGTCTTCTTTCTGCTGTGGCTGCTGTGGCTGCTGTGGCTGCTGTTTCTGCTGCTGTGATTTTTTCTGATCCTGTTTGGCGCCTTGCCCATCAGATTGCCCTTTGGTTTGTTGGGCGTCGGCGCGAAGTTGAGGCGTGAACGCGTATGAGAGCGCCACCGCCATCATCGCGAATATGGCGAGGCCCCAGACGCTAGTTTTAATCTTCATCTCACTTCTCCTAATGTAATTATAGGGCCTGTGGGGCGAATTGGAAATTCTATTGGCCCCACAAGCCCTATAAGTCCATTCACTGATTGGCGCTCGTCACGCCGCGCGGAATCGCCTTGTAGCCTGTTTTGGTCCTGACCCTCAGTGCCTTGTGGTTCGGAAGTTTCACCTCGATCCGGCGTTCTTTGCCGTCGTAATTATTGTTGGTCGGCTCGTAAGCGATCATGTATTGGTTGCGCAGCTCCCGCGTAATTTGGGTGAGACTTTTTTCCAGTTCGATCACCTCGGCGGTGAAGAAAGCGCGCCCGCCGGTCTCCTCCGCCAGTTTCTTGAGATCCTTGTCCTCCTTGCGATCCACCATTCCAGCCTGAACGCCGAAGAACCCTCCGGCCTTCGTGCTGATCACATAGACGGTGGTTTCGGAACGCTGGGCGATGTCAATCGCTTCTTGCAAAGTGCGATTGCTTTCGGTGTCCTCGCCGTCTGTGATGACCACCATCACGCGTCGGCGATTGCTTGTGGCGGCCGACATCATCTTTTCTTCGCAAACGCTGTAGATCGCGTCATACATCTTGGTCGCGCCCTGCGCCTTGATCTTGTCAATCGCCTTGGTCAGCAAATCCAGGCGGTTGGTCAAATCCTGATGGAGTTCGACCTGCGAGTCGAAAGTTGCGAACAATGCGCGGTCTCGGCGCGTTTGGAGCACCGTTTCGAGGAATGAATAAGCCGCGTCCTTCTCGAACTTCAGTTTCGGCTTGACGCTGTTCGAGGTGTCCATCAGCATCGCGACGTCGAGCGGCAGATCGCTCTTGGGGCTGAACGAAATGATGGTCTGTGGAATTTTGTCTTCAGTAATTTGGAAGTCGGCCTCCTTCAGGTCGACTTCGAAACGGCCGTTCTTGTCAGAGACCGTAACCGGCAGAGTCACGTTGATAATAATATCTCTAATCTGCCCCGGATTAAGTGGGTCCTGACCCCCGTCATTTGCGGTTTTGTTCTTGGCGCCCTGCTTCTGTTGGGGTTTGGGTTGTTGCGCATCCACGGTCCAAAGGCCGAAGAGCGACGCGAAGACGACGAGCAGGCATCCGTTGAGCCAACGACGCTTTTTCATAATTCGTAACTTCCTCCAAATCAGCGAGTGTGATTTTCCACCGCAGCGTACAGTAAAGAACGGTAAATGAGTCCGGATTTGCGAGATTATAGTTTGCGTCGAAGGCGACAGTAAAGCGGCTCCGCCTGGGGAGTGGGGAATGGGGAATGGGGGGTGGAGAATGCGATCCGCAGCGTCTCATCTCCCCACTCGCCATTCCGCATTCCCCACTCCCCATTCCCCATCCCCCATCCCCCATTTCCTATGGGTGGAAAGTCGCCGCGTTTTGACTTATTCTAACTGCGCGTTTGAGGCTGTACCCACTCCACTTCTTCCCTAAACGCCTGCGACGCGGTGTTGAGGTCCTGAGACTTTCCGTAATCATTGCGGGGAGGAGAGCAGAAATCTTTTGGAGGAAGTTTTTCCGTGCAATCAATTCTAAACGCTAAACCTGTCGATCAGATCGGACAATCCGGACAGGGCCAGGCAGGGGTTGCGCCGACGAGATCGCGCGATGAAGAGGAAGATCTGGCCCTGACGGGCGCGCGCGTGTGGTTGTTGCGCGCGGCGGTGCTGATCGGCGGCGCAGCGGTGATGGTGGTCGAGATTTTAGGCTCGCGCGTTCTGGCGCCGAAATTCGGGACCACGCTTCACGTCTGGAGCGCGCTGATTACAGTGACGTTGGCGGCGCTGGCCGTGGGCTACGCGGTCGGGGGGCGGGTCGCCGATCGCCGCCCCGGCCTGGGGGCGCTGATGGCCGTCATGGCTTGCGCCGGGGGGACGCTGCTGCTTTCAGATTTGACCGCGCGGCCCGTGTTGGGCGCGGCTTATGACGCGGGTATGGTCAGCGGGACGTTTATGGCCGCGACCCTGCTCTTCCTCCCGACACTCTTCCTGCTCGGAATGCTCTCTCCGATGGCAGTGCGCGCGGCGGCCAATCATCAGCGCCTGGGCGCCAGCGTCGGCAATCTTTACGCGCTTTCGACTGTGGGCTCGGTCGCGGGCAGCCTTCTGGTCTCACTCTTGTTGATTCCGAATATGACGGTTCACGCCGCCTTCATTTCGACCGCCGTCGCCCTGGCGATCGTGCCCGTCTTATACCTGATCGTCGCGTTCAGGAGAAAGGCGGCCCTGGCGCTTTTTGTGGGTCTGGCCCTCAGCGGCGCCGGCGTGAAATGGGTGGGCGCGGTGGCCGACCGCGAAGTGTTTTATAAGGACGAATTCTACCCGGTGACCGCGCGCATCCCGTCGGCCTACGGAGACCTGGTTGTGAGCGACCGCGATGGCGTGCGCTACCTGTTTCTGAACGGTGTGCAGCAGGGTTCGATGATCGGCGACGTCTCTTACGCCAAATACGCTTACGGTCTGGAGCGGTTGGCAACCGTCAAGGGCATTCCGAAAACGGTTCTGATCTGGGGCCTGGGCCCGGGAGTATACGCGCGCGCAATGGCCGAAGCCGGATCGAGGGTGACGGTAATCGAGATAGACCCGATGTCGGAAATAATCGCGCGCGAATATTTCGGCTTGCCCGCCTCAGTCAGAGTGATAATCGGGGACGCGCGCACCGAGACGTCCAGGCTGACCGAAAAATATGACTTGATCGTGCTCGACGCCTTCAGCGGCGATTCGCCGCCGTTCCACCTGCTCACGCGCGAGGCCTTCGCCGATTTGAAAAGGCGTCTGGCGCCCGACGGCCTGGTGGTGGCCAACATCGTCGGAGGGGTCTCCGGCGAAGCCTGCCGCGTCGCCTCATCGATCGTGGCGACGATGGAAAGCGTATTCGGAAATACGCAGGTCTTCTCGCCGAACTGGCTGCTGTCGGGCAAGAAGCGGAAATTCGTTTCGACCATGTTTCTGCTCAGCGGCGACGTCCCCGAAAACCTGGCGGAAAGCGCCGCGCCGTTCACGATGAAGACCTCAGAGGAGGTCGAGCGAACCGGCTACATCAAAGCCGTCTTAGAGTCGCGGCTCGAATTGCCGCGCGACCGGGCCGTGATTTTGACCGACGATTACGCCCCACTCGAAGCCTGGTCTGACGCGGCCGTGGAGGCCATGCGTTAATGAATCCCAGTCTTGAGTTGAACTCAGAATGAAGTCCAACCACAGGTAGCAGGGGGACCACGGGGATGAAATTGGTAAGATGACCTGCCGAACTTCTCTTCCATAAAGTCTTTTCCCTTTTTCCACGTGTCCCCCGTGGTCCCCGTGGTTCTTTTTCTCAACCCAAGGCTGGGGTTAACATAATTATTGTGAAGACTAAAATCACAGAGTCTCCATCAATCGCCGCGCGCTTCATCCAGCGCGGCGAAGTTGTCGCGTTCCCGACCGAGACCGTTTATGGTTTGGGCGCGAACATCTTCAACGAAGAAGCCGTCAATAAAATATTCATCGCGAAAGAGCGTCCCGCCGACAACCCGTTGATCGCGCACATCTTCGATCTCATTCAACTCGAACAGCTCACGAGTGGAATCCCGGAGACCGCCTCGAAACTGATCAAGGCTTTCTTCCCGGGGCCGTTGACGCTGATCCTGCCCAGGAACGAAAGGATCCCGTCCGTGGCGACGGCGGGGTTGAAGACCATCGGCGTTCGTATGCCGAAGGACCTGATCGCGCGGCAATTTCTGCGCGCCTGCGGCGTCCCCGTCGTCGCCCCTTCGGCGAATCTCTCGGGCCGGCCAAGCCCCACAACGTGGCAGGCGGTCAGGGCGGACCTGGGTGGCCGCATCAGTTGCATCCTCAAAGGCGATCGGACGAAAATCGGGTTGGAATCTACAGTGGTCGATTGCTCCTCAGAAACGCCGGTAATTTTGCGCGCCGGCGCCGTCACGCTCGAAGAGTTGTCGGAGGTGATCCCGCAGACCAGAATATCCAAAGTATCGGGCGAGGCCGACTTCGCCGCTCCGAAAAGCCCGGGGATGAAGCACCGCCATTACGCTCCAAGCGCGAAAGTCATCCTTGCCCCATTTCCTCAATACACGGTCCCCACGAACGCGTCGGCCTACATCGGGCTCAAAGCGCCGCCTAAGTCCGCAATGTTCGGGCGAATCCTCATTTGCAAAGACGTCGAGGAGTATGCGCGTGAATTATTCAATTTTTTCCGCGAATGCGACGAGGGCGCCGTCGAGACCATTTTCTGCCAAACGGTCGATGAAGAGGGATTGGGTTTGGCCCTCATGGACCGCATCAGACGGGCCGCCCAGAGTTAATTCCGTGTAGTGTCAGGCAAAAATCTATCGGCGCGACGTTTCGCCTGATTGACCCTTTCCAAAAACGCGCAGTAAAATCCCTGCTTACTTCCCACGCTGTTTTAATGGAGAAATATCTATGAACATTCAGGAGATTGAAAAGCTGCTCGGTGAGGAAGGGCAGGCTTTGCTGAAGCACGAATGCAAGACGATCTCGAAAGACCTCCTGCATTTACCCGGCCCCGATATCGTCGACCGCGTCTGGGTCGGTTCGGATCGCCACGCTGCGGTGTTGCGCAGCCTGCAATCGCTTTTCAACACGGGGCGGCTCGCCTGGACCGGCTATGTTTCGATACTGCCAGTCGACCAGGGCATCGAGCATTCGGCCGGCGCGAGCTTCGCGAAAAATCCGATCTACTTCGATTCTGAAAACATCGTCAAACTGGCGATCGAGGGCGGGTGTAACGCCGTGGCTTCGACGCTCGGCGTGCTCGGTTCGTGCGCCCGCAAATACGCGCACAAAATCCCCTTCATCGTCAAAATCAATCATAACGAATTCCTGACTTACCCGAACAAATTCGACCAGGTGATGTTCGGCAGCGTCGATCAGGCCTTCGATATGGGCGCGGTCGGCGTCGGCGCGACGATCTATTTCGGCTCGGACGAATCGACGCGCCAGTTGCAGGAGGTCTCGCAGGCCTTCCAGCACGCGCACGAATTGGGGATGTTCACAGTGCTCTGGTGCTACCTGCGCAATTCGGCGTTCAAGACCAAGGATAAGGATTATCACGTCGCGGCCGATCTGACCGGACAGGCTAACCATCTTGGCGTGACCATAGAAGCCGACATCATCAAACAGAAGCTCCCGCTCAATAACGGCGGCTACAAGGCGCTGGCGACCAAGGAGAATCCCTACGGCAAGAGCGACGACAGGGTTTACAGCGAGCTGACCTCGGACAACCCGATCGACCTGACCCGTTATCAGGTGGCCAATTGTTTCATGGGCCGCGCCGGTCTTATCAACTCCGGCGGCGAATCGAAGGGTCAGAGCGACATGGCCGAAGCGGTGTTGACCGCTGTGGTCAATAAACGCGCGGGCGGAATGGGACTGATCTCGGGCCGCAAAGCCTTCCAACGCCCGATGAACGAGGGTGTGCGGATTCTGAACGCGATTCAGGACGTTTACCTGACCAAAGAGATCACCGTCGCATAATTCACCTGACAATCCGCATAAATCCGCCTTCAATGGAACGCGGATGACGCGGATACAACGGATTCACGCCGATCTCTTTAAGTTCTCATCCGCGATGATCCGTTGTATCCGCGTCATCCGCGTTCCATTAACTCACATACTGATATGAAAAGCGCCACGTCGTAGGCAGTGGAGTTTTATCTCACTCGTAGTTCCAATCACATTCTCAGTCGTCATCGAAAGACAGCGACATCCCGATTTGCCTCTTTGTTTATGATGCTCGGACAAATTGGGTTTCGCTGCAAAAGCCGCCCACATCTCACATCAACGCCGGCAAGTCTACTACAACTATGTAGTTTACAAGTATGCGGGTTCACGAAATCTGCGTGACCGGGACTCGAGGCTCTTCATCAACACGCGTTTCGTCACGGAACAACCTGGCGAGTAACGGCGGCGCGATGAGCGTCGTCGCGACGGCCATAAACAGCACGACGCCGTAAGCGGCGTCGTCGACCGCGTTCAGGCTCAGCCCGATCTGCGCTACGACCACGCCGACCTCACCGCGCGGAACCATTCCTATCCCGACCTGGGCCGCCTTCTTTTTGCCCAACGGCAAGGCGGCCAGGCCGCAGCCGATCAATTTGGACAGGGCGGCGAGAATCGTCACTGCCAGAGCCAGGATAATCGTGTTGCGGTTCAGGAGCGCGTCAAGTTTGAGTTGCATCCCGATGTTGGTCAAAAAGAAAGGCAGCAGGAATTCGGTGACGGCTTCGGCTTGATGCGGCATGTCCGTGTCTTCGGCCGATTCGGACAGCGCCATCCCCGCGAGGAACGCGCCGATGATGGCCGCGACGCCGATGTAAGACGCGACCAGCGCCAGCCCCAGGCAGAGCGATAAACCGAAGATCAGGTACGATTGCCCCACTTTCAAATTTTCGACTCGCCCACGGATGCGGCTGACCGCCCGCGCGCCGACCAGAATGACCAGCAGCGTGAATCCGACGGCCAGCGCCGCAGTCGTGCCGATCTGAACGTAATTCACGCCGCCTTCCTTCGCCAGACTGCTGACCACGGCCAAAATCAAAAGGCCCAGAATGTCGTCAATCACGGCGGCCCCCAGAATGATCCGGCTCACTTCGAGGCCGAGCAGTCCCATCTGCCCCAGCACGCGCGCGGTAATGCCCACCGAAGTCGCGACCAAAGCCGCCCCGACGAAGATCGCCTCGATCTGCGACTCGCCCCAGGCGAGCATGATCAGGTAGCCGGCGATGAACGGGACGATCACGCCCAGAACCGCGACCAGCAGCGCGCGCCATCCCACGCGAAAGATGTCGGCGGGCTTCGTCTCCAACCCGACCAGAAAAAGCAGAAAGATCACGCCGATCTCCGAAAGCGCTTCCGTCAATTCGCTCGGCGCGACCAGGCCCAGGACGCTCGGCCCGATGACCACGCCGGCCAGTATTTCGCCCGCCACCGCAGGCTGCTTCAACCGCTCGAAGATTTCGGCCGCCAGCTTGGCCGCGACGAACATCACGAAGATTGTGAATAGAAGTCGCTCCCCTCCCGAAGCCGCGAATGAATTGATCATCTCTGTCCCTTAAAAATATGACCCAAAGCGCATATGAGTCCTATAGGTCATATAAATCCTAGAGGTCCCATTCGATAGAATGCTATCAACCCTATGAGAAGATTGACAAAACCATGCCGAAAGTGAAAACTCGCACGGCGAATTGACCCTCTGACCTCTTACAAAAAATGATAAAAATGACACGGAGACTATACAAATGCCAAATTACGTCCTAGCCCTCGATCAAGGCACCACATCATCACGCGCAATACTATTCGACCGACAGGGGCGCGTCGCGAGCGTCGCGCAGCAGGAATTTCCGCAAATCTTCCCTCGGGCCGGTTGGGTCGAACACAACCCCGAGGACATATGGAGTTCGCAGCTTTACTGCGCGCGCGCGGCGCTCTCGAAGGGCGGCGCCAGGCCCGAAGACGTCGCCGCCATCGGCATCACCAACCAGCGCGAGACGACAGTAGTCTGGGATCGCGCGAACGGACAACCGATTCACAACGCCATCGTATGGCAATGCCGGCGCACGGCGCTGATGTGCGACAAACTTAAAGGGGAAAAATTCGACCGCGTCATTCGCAAGAAGACCGGCCTCGTGACCGACGCCTATTTTTCAGGGACTAAGGTCGCCTGGCTCCTTGAGAACGTGAAGGACGCGCGGAAGCGCGCGAACGCAGGCGACCTCGCCTTCGGCACTGTCGACACCTGGTTGATCAATCGCCTGAGCGGAGGCAAGACTCACGTCACTGACGTCTCCAACGCGTCACGCACGCTGATGTACGACATTCGCAGGCAGAAATGGGACGACGAGATTCTGAAAAAACTGCGCGTGCCGGCCGCGCTGTTGCCCACCGTGAAATCCTCCTCCGAGGTTTACGCCGAAACCGATCCGGACCTTTTCGGCGCGCCCATCCCGATCGCAGGCGACGCGGGCGACCAACAGGCGGCGCTCTTCGGCCAGGCCTGCTTCAAACCAGGGATGATGAAAAACACCTACGGCACCGGCTGTTTCCTGTTGATGAACACGGGCGAAAAGGCGAACGCCTCGAAGACCGGCCTGCTGACGACCATCGCCTGGCGCGCCAACGGCGGGACCGAGTACGCGCTGGAAGGCAGCGTCTTCATCGCGGGCGCGGCGGTGCAGTGGCTGCGCGACGGGTTGAACATCATCGGTAACGCCGCCGAGACCGAGGCCCTCGCCACCTCGGTCACCGACAATCACGGGGTTTATTTCGTCCCGGCGTTCGTCGGCCTCGGCGCGCCATACTGGGACGCGGACGCGCGCGGAGCGATCGTCGGATTGACCCGCGGCGCGAACAGGTCGCACATAGCCCGCGCCGCGATCGAAGCGATGGCCTACCAGACGCGCGACGTGGTCGAATGCATGCAGACGGACTCCGGTATCAGGGCGAAAGAACTTCGCGTCGACGGCGGCGCGACGCGCAACGATTTCCTCTGCCAGTTCCAGGCCGACATCCTAGGCATCCCGGTCGTACGCCCGGTGATCACCGAAACGACCGCCCTCGGCGCGGCTTACCTGGCCGGCCTGGCCGTCAACTTCTGGAAAAGCGAAAAAGAGATCTCCGCGCAATGGCGGGAAGAGAAACGATTCGAGCCCCAAATGAGGAAGGGCGAGCGCGAGCGCTTATACGAGGGATGGAAGGAGGCGGTGGCGCGGGCGCGAAAATGAAAATCAACAGACGGATTCTATGCGGGCCCGCGCTCTTGATCTCGCTCGCGTGTCTTTCCGCCGCGCTGCCCTATGCGCTGGCCGGCCAGGACTCGGTCAAAGTTACCTTCACCGATGCGACTAAATCCGCCGGCGTCGGCTTCGTCAACAAGTCTTCGTCCGAAAAGAAATACATCGTCGAGAGCATGGGCGGCGGCGCGGCGATGTTCGATTTCGACAACGACGGGCGGCTCGACATCTATCTGGTCAATTCGTACACCGTAGATGCGGCCCTGGCCAAGAAGCCCCGCCCGCCCGCCGCGCTCTACCGCAATCTGGGCAATGGGAAATTTGAAGATGTGGCCGCGAAGGCCGGGGTCGCCGATCCCGGTTGGGCGATGGGCGCAAGCGTCGCCGATTACGACAATGACGGAGACGACGATCTTTACGTGACCTGCTTCGGCCCCGACAGACTCTATCGCAATCGCGGCGATGGGACGTTTGAAGACGTGACGTCGAAAGCGGGAGTCGGCGACGCTCGCTTCTCGACCGGCGCGTCGTGGGGCGATTACGACCGCGACGGCGACCTGGACCTGTTCGTGACCAACTACGTCGATTTCAAACTCGACGATATGCCGCAGTTCGGCAAGGGCGCCTTGTGCCAGTACCGCGCCATCCCCGTGCAATGCGGCCCGCGCGGGTTGCCGGGCGCAGGCGACGCGCTCTATCGCAACAACGGCGACGGCACGTTCACCGACGTCTCGAAACAGGCGAAGGTGGACGACCCGAAAGGTTATTACGGACTGGGCGTGATGTGGACGGATTTCGACGACGACGGCTGGCCCGACGTCTTCGTGGCCAACGACGCCACGCCGAACTACGCTTATCGGAACAATCATGACGGCACGTTCACCGAGATGGGATTCATCCTCGGAGTGGCGGTTGACGAAAACGGAGTCGAACAGGGGAGCATGGGCGTCTCCATCGGAGATTACGACCGCGACGGGCGGCTCGATCTGATCGTCACCAACTTCGCGGATCAATACAACACGATCTACCGCAAAGGCCCCGACGGCGGATTCACCGACGTGTCGCGCGCCACTAAGACCGCCGACGTGAGCCTGCCTTTCGTCGGCTGGGGAGTGAAATACTTCGATTACGACAACGACGGTTGGCTGGATCTGCTGGTTGTCAACGGCCATGTCTATCCGCAGGTCGAGGGCGCTTTCCCGGGCGGGATGTACGGCCAGCGCAAGCTCTTTTACCGCAACTTGCGCGACGGGACTTTCGCCGAAATCGGCGCGTCAATTCCGGCCTTGGCCGAGAGGCGCGCGTCACGTGGCGCCGCGTTCGGAGATTACGACGATGACGGAGACGTCGATGTGATCGTCAATGAAATAGACGGCGGGCCCACGCTGCTCCGCAACGACGGCGGATCGAAGGCCGGCCATTGGATAAGTTTGAAGCTGCAAGGGACGAAATCGAATCGCAACGCCGTCGGCGCGCGCGTCGAACTCAAGACCGGCGCCATGACGCAGGTTGATGAAGTCCGCGCGGGCGACAGCTACATCTCGCATTCCGATTGGCGGCTGCATTTCGGCCTCGGCGCTGCGACGACTGTCGACGAAATCACGATCCGATGGCCCGGCGGCGCGGTTGAAAAATTGACCAAAGTAAAAGCCGATCAGGTCGTCAGCGTTGTTGAGCGCAAATAACATTAACCACGCCTATCTCATCTCCTCCTGGAACACCGCCTGCATTATTGATATGACAGGTCTGCTATAGCTGCAGGCTTGTATTTATTCAATCTAAAAAAAACGGGGAGGTATGTTATGGGAATCTTTGACAAGATGTTCGGCCGCGGAGCGGATAACGCCCCGGCGGGATCTGAGCAGAAATTCAATCAACTCAAGCAGAAATATCAGACGGTGCTCAACACGATCGAACAGCAGAATGTGAGGTTGCAAAACCTGCACGTCGAAAACGAAAAATTGTTCATCAGAGGCACGGCCCCTACCGAGCAGGCCAAGAATGCCATCTGGGAGCAGATCAAGCTGGTCGATCCGAACTACAGTGATATCACGGCCGACATCACTGTTGAAGCGCCTCAGCAAAGAGCCGCGGCCGTAGGCGGCGCCGCGACGGGCGGCCAAACCTATACCGTCAAGTCCGGCGACACGCTCTCGAAGATCAGCCAGCAGTTTTACGGCAGCGCGAATGAATACATGCGCATCTTTTACGCCAACCGCGACAAGCTCTCTGACCCTGACAGGATTCAGGCGGGGCAGCAGTTGATCATTCCGTCTGAATAACAGGCCTATGTCCTATTTCATATGCCATATTTCACGTGAAATATGGCATATGAAACAGGCTACGGTTTCGGCGTGCGGGAGCGGTCTTTCTGCAGTTGCTCTGATTTGATGCGCTCCACCTCGGCGAATTCGCGCGCGGCGTCTTCACGCCTTCCGAGCCGTTGATAAACGCGGGCCAGCGTATAGCGCGCTTCCTGATCGTCGGGTTTTTTCGCGGCGGCGAATTCGAGCGGCTTCACGGCTTCGGCGGCCTTGCCCTGCTTGAAGAGAATCCTGCCCAGCAGCCCGTTTGCTTCTGGAGACTGCGGATCGAGTTTGAGCGCGACTTCTACGCGTTCTCGCGCCGAGTCGGCGTCGCCGTCTTTTTCCAGCGCGTCGGCCAGATAATATATGGTCGTGAAATCCCGCGGGCTGCGTTTGGCTTCTTCCTCGAAGGCCGCGACGGCCTCTTTGTTGTGGCCGAGTTGATGATGGGCCAGCCCAGTCGAAAAATGCAGGCGGGGCAGATTGGAGTTGAGTTTCGCCGCCGACTGCAATTCTTCCAGAGCCTTCTCGAACTCCTGGTCGCGCAGGAACGCCTGGCCTTGTAGCAGGTGTAGCGCGGGGCGGCCTTCGGGGAAGGCCGCCAGACGTTCGAGCGTGGCGCGAAAGCCCGGCTTGCCCAGACGCAGGTAAGCTAGCCCGAGGCTGTAAAGCACGGCCGCGTCCGGCTGGACGGCGTCGAGCGTCTGTTCGAGTTGCTTGACGGCTTCTTCATCTCGTCCGAGCGCGGAGAGCGAGAGACCGTAGAGCTGGCGCGCTTGAGCCACTTCGGGTCTCTGTTCCAAAAGCCTTTGAAAGGCCGCTATGGCCTGATCGAATTTTCCGGCGCGGTAATGGGCGATGCCGAGGTTGAGCAGAATCGGCGCCGACTGCGGCGCGATTTTGAGCGCGGATTCGTAAGCGGCCACGGCTTCATCGTACCTGCCCAGCCGCGCCAGCACGACGCCTAAATTGGCCTGGGCCTCCAGGTAGTCCGGCCTGGCCGCGAGCGCGGATCGGTATTCGGCGGCGGCTTCGTCGAGCTTGTTTTGTCGTTGAAGCTCGACGGCGCGATTGAATTTCGCAGTAGCGTCCTGCGCCTGTTGAAACGCGACCAGCGCCGCAAGAATGAATGTCAGAAGGGTTTGGCTCACAGGCAGATTCTATATTGCCCAATCGCCGACGGCAAAAGATGATGACCTTCGAACGGTTTGAACTTAGGCCGGCGTTGATGGTCTTTGAAAAATAAATGCAACAACCGTCTTCCCGGTCGCGGAGCGACCACGTGAGCTTAGCCCGGCTTTTCAAAGCCGGGAGAGCGGTTACGTAGTTGTTTCAGTCGCGGAGCGACGGTTGATACCGATGATCGGTATCAACCGTCGCTCCGCGACTGAAAACGAATATGCGTTAGTCGACCCGGCTTTGAAAAGCCGGGCTATGCTCAAATGCCGCTCCGCGGCAGGGGAATCTGGCCCCAGCTTTCATGATGTTTGGGAAATAAATGCAATGACTGCTGAATCCCATCTATTGCGCTCGGTCGGATTGCCGAATTCGTGGTTGCATTTATTTCTCAAAGACAGTTTGTCGTTACTACGTGGTTATTCTCCGGGGAGAAATATCGATGACCAAATATCTTGATCCTGCGGAATGGGGCGACCTTCTGGCCGGATTCAGCAGCCGCAACAGATTTCGCCGCGCGAGGTTTGAGACATTCCGCCGGGGCGGAGTGGTGGAGGAAGAGCAGGAGGCTCATCTGGAAAACGTCAAGGTAATACTGACCGGGGCCGACGCTCCAAGCGTGACTGTGACCCGCCTGGATAATTCAGCCGCGACGCCAACCGAGATGATCACAACCATTACGCGCGTGAGACGAATAGGCTTTCAGTTGGATGTGGACAAAAGCGAAGATGGTCTGGAGATAGAGGATGAAGACAGAGTGTTGACCGTGCTTCGCCTGGAGTCGGAAGTGGATGGCGCTTCTTGACCTGAACCAAACTTCGAGATCGGGGCCTACGCGCGAGATCAGGCCGGAGACGATTGATTATGTCTGCAACATCCAATTGATAAGGTCGGGCGCGCTGATTGATTGAGAGTGGAATACAAAATGCTAAGTTGAAATCGCCGGGCGCCGGGCGCCGGGCGTTGGGATGAAAACTTCATTATTCGGCGCGCCCGACTGAATTGAAAGGAATTGACTATGACACTGATGAAAAGGGCGACAGCGGAATTTATAGGGACTTTCTGGCTGGTTTTCGGAGGTTGCGGAAGCGCTGTGCTCGCGGCGAAATTTCCCGAAACGGGAATCGGTTTTTTGGGCGTCGCGTTGGCCTTTGGTCTGACGGTATTGACGATGGTTTACGCCTTCGGCCACATCTCGGGACGTCATTTCAACCCGGCGATCACGATCGGTATGTATACGGCCAGGCGCACACCCGTCGCCGATGTGGCGCCTTACATCATCGCTCAGCTTCTGGGGGCGATTACCGGCGCGGGCGTCTTATATATCATCGCGAGCGGGAAGCAGGGATTCAGCCTGGCTGATGGTTTCGCGTCGAACGGATACGCCGAACACTCGCCCGGCGGTTACTCCCTATTTGCCTGTCTGGTCGCCGAAGTGGTTCTTACATTCATGTTCCTGATGATCATTCTTGGAGTTACTGACAGGCGCGCGCCTCAAGGGTTCGCGGCGCTGACCATCGGCCTGGCGCTGACGCTTATTCATCTGGTCAGCATTCCGGTGACGAACGCATCGGTCAAACCGGCGCGCAGCACTGGCCCAGCTCTGTTCGTCGGCGGTTGGGCGGTGTCGCAATTGTGGCTCTTCTGGGTGGCTCCTTTGATCGGCGCTGTTCTGGCTGGACTTATCTATCCGGTGGTTTCCGGTGAGGCGGGGCGTGTGGCCCCGGGGCGTTTTGCCGAGGAAGTCCCCGCTTGAATGAAAATGCTCTCGCCGAGATGAACGATGAATGTAATGGCGCGAAAGGGAGAGGCAAATCCTGAAATCAGCGATCGTCCAATAGGGGCGCCGCCAGTGACGCTTCCCTCACGTCGAACCGCTCTTGCGTTCCAACGCACGCGCATGAGCGCCGACCGCACGCTGATGGCCGTCATCCGCACGGCACTCTCGTTGATCGGTTTCGGATTCACGATCTATCAGTTCTTCCGTTACCTGCGCGAATCGGTCGGAGCGGTTCAATTACTCCAAAGCGAAGCGCCGCGCAAGTTCGGCATGGCTTTGGTAATGCTCGGCGTCGTCATGCTCTCTCTGGGTATCTGGAAGCACGTCGCCTTCATGCTCGAACTGCGCGCCCAGAGGAAGACCTTTGTGGATCAGGGGCTTATTTCCGGCGATGACAAGTTCCCGGTTTCGATTACACTCATCACGGCGACGCTGCTGCTGGCGACCGGTCTGATTGCGATTGCCAGCATGGCGATGCGCGCGGGGCCGTTTCACTAGTAGGGCAAATGGGAGCGCAGGCATCCTTGCCTGCGGGCAGCGCCGTAAGGCGCGATAGGACGCAGGCAAGGATGCCTGCGCTCCCAGGATGAAGGAATCGGAATATGAATGCGCTCGACAACGTGGCTCCGTCAAAGCGAATGAGAGAGATGGTCAAGGCGCCTCGCCCTGCGCCGTATGAAAACATGGCGTGGATACCGGGCGGGACTTTTCTCATGGGGTCCAACGATCATTATCCCGAAGAAGCCCCGGTTCATCACGTGACCGTCGAAGGCTTCTGGATGGACAAATACACGGTCACTAATGAACAGTTCAGCCGCTTTGTCGAGGCGACACGTTATCTGACTGTCGCCGAACGTCCGCTGAACCCGGCGGACTATCCGGGCGCGAAGCCGGAGATGCTCGCGCCAGGTTCAATCGTCTTCAGGAAACCGCCTCATCACGTCGATCTACGCAATCACTTCAACTGGTGGACGTACGCGCTGGGCGCGAGTTGGCGACATCCGTTTGGGCCGGGCAGTTCGCTGAAGAAGAGAATGGCCAGGCGCCCGGTCGTGCACATCGCATACGAGGACGCCGAGGCTTATGCGAGTTGGGCCGGCAAGGAACTGCCGACCGAAGCTGAGTGGGAATTCGCCGCGCGCGGAGGACTCGAAGGCGCGGTCTACACCTGGGGAGATGAATTCGCGCCGGGCGGCAAGATGATGGCCAATACGTGGCAGGGCGAATTTCCGGTCGTGAACCTGTTGACTGATGGTTATGAACGCACGTCTCCGGTCGGTTCGTTCCCGCCGAACGGCTACGGGCTTTATGACATGGCCGGCAACGTATGGGAGTGGACGACCGACTGGTATCAGGAGCGCGGCCAGGTCGCCAACTCCTGCTGCGCCAGCTTCAACCCGAAAGGCGAGGGGCGAGAAGCGAGCATTGACTTGCGGACGCCTGAGATACGCATCCCGAGGAAGGTATTGAAGGGCGGCTCATATCTCTGCGCGCCGAACTACTGTTTGCGCTACCGTCCGGCCGCGCGCATCGCGCAGCAGATCGATTCGGGGACGTGCCATCAGAGCTTCCGCTGCATTGTCCGGAAATAGGCGGGCATATGGAGGAATTGTTCAAACGCCTTGCCGGCCATATCGCGTTCGGCGTGGAAGTGATTGCGGCTTTGATCATCGCCTACGGCGCGGCGGAAGCTTTTATCGGTTTGATCAGTTCGGCGCGCCTCTGGACGCATGGAGGGAGGAAGCAGGTCTGGCATCGTTTCGGTATGTGGTTGATCCTCGGTCTGGAGTTCATGCTGGCGGCCGACATCGTGCGAACGGCGATCTCGCCGACCTGGCAGCAGACCGGGCAATTGGCCGCAATCGCGGTCATTCGGACGTTCTTGAATTACTTCCTGGAGAAGGACGTCGAGAAGTACTCCGCGCCGGTTCGCGCCAACAGTGAGTGAGGACAGAAAATGTGGAATAGGGCAAACCAGAACAATGCGCCGGACGCTGGGGCAGCGCAATGGGCCGAGCCAGTCGCGCTGGCGGGTCCAGATTCGTTCCTGATGCGAAGCGGGCCTTTCCACCGGTTTCAGCAGACTCTTCATTTGGAGGATCCGCTCCACCCGAGGACGGCGAGGCGAACCTTCTTGTTCGCGCTCGTTTCGTGGCTGCCGCTGGCTACGCTCGCGGCCGTTCAAGGGCTCGCCATCAACGACGATCCACGCCGGTCACTGCTCCTGGATTTCACCGTTTACGCGCGCTTTCTGGTGGCCGTCCCGCTCTTCATCATTGGCGAAAGCGTCGCAGACGGCAGGTACTCAATGATCGTAAATTACTTGCTCAACTCCGGTATCGTCACCGGCTCGGAGCGGCAGGCCTACGACGACCTGCTATCCAGCACGCGGCGGCTTCGGGATTCGCGGGTGGCTGAAATTCTCTGGGTGGTATTGGCTTACGCTGGCGCTCTCCTTTCAGTCTTTTACCACGCGACGTCCGATCAATCCACGTGGTTAGTGAATGGCCCCGCAGGACCGATACCTCTGTCGTGGGCCGGCGTTTGGTACGCCGCCGTGAGCCTGCCGCTATTCCAGTTTCTGCTCTACCGCGCTTTTTGGAGTTGGCTTATCTGGGTACGGTTTCTCTGGCGCCTGTCCCGTCTCAGACTACGGCTGACGCCGACACACCCGGACCTGGCCGGCGGCCTGAACCTCCTGGGAGACTCGCCATACGCCATCGCGGTCTTTGTGTTCGCCATCGGCGCAGTGCTGTCCGCAGCGCTGATTATGCAGATCAGTTACGAGGGAGACTCGGTCGTCGTCTACCACAATGTATTCATCGTTTACCTGCTGCTCGCCATGATGATCTCTTTCTGCCCGCTGCTGGTCTTCGTCGGCAAGTTAGATAGCATGCGGCAGCGAGGGCTGCGAGATTATGGAACGCTGGCGAACCGCCACGCTCAGCTCTTCGACGAGAAGTGGATTAATAAAGCAGGAGTCACAGAAGACATAGTCGATATCCCGCTCGGGAGTCCCGATACTTCATCCATCTCCGGCATCAAGGCGAGCTACGAGACGGTGAAGAGGACGAGGTTTTTTCCCTTCGGAGTGAGGGCGCTCGTACTCCTCGCGGCCGCGGCGCTGATCCCCATGGTTCCATTGATGCTGATGGAATTCCCCCTGCAGAAAATCCTGAAGACGATTGCCCGCTTCATAGTATGACCATGCGGAGTAACAGCGAGGCGCCGAAGCTGCAAATTGTGAACAAGTAACTTGTTGCGTTTGACTAATTCGATTTTCCGCCAATTTATAGCGCATTGCGAAACAGTGTAGGGGCAGACCTGTGTGTCTGCCCCAGCGGTGATGCGTAAACCCAATCCGGGGCAGACACACAGGTCTGCCCCTACCGTACACGCAATTGCAATTCGATCTAATTTCCGTGAAACAAATGCCATAAGGTAGAAATATCAAATAGCAGGCAGATATATCCGCTGCAATGTTAGGCCGCTAAGGGGCTCCGTCTGGATCACGATTTGCAATGAATATTACAAGGAACATTACAAGGCGCGCCGGGTGGCGCGTCTAAATCGGGCCAGGCAAGGCTAGTAAGGCTGAGTCAGCCACAATGCCAGGAGATACGGATGTGAAAGCATATAGATCAACGGAGACGCCTTTGCCTCTCTTTGTGACGCTGTGACTCGGTGGCAAAGGTTGTGTCCCAAAGTTATTTTCTTTGGTTTAGATAGGAGGAAGATTATGTTGCATATGTTTTCACGAATCGTCCTGGCCCTGGGCGTCGCGGTCGCCTTCCAGATGACCGTTCGGGCTGGGGAGAATGCGCCAATCAATCGGATTACTAGACCTGTCGCAGCAGTCGCCTTCCAGGAGAATGTGCCCATCAACCGGCTTCCAAGTCCGGTCACCGCGGCGATCAAGAATCGGTTTCCGAAGAGCGAACTGCTCTCGGCGGAGAAGGATATGGATAACGGCATGGTCAAGTACGAGGTGAAGATCAGGAGCGACGGCCAGAATTACGACATCGATGTCACTCCGAGCGGCAAGATTCTCAAGATCGACCGCGATATTGACTGACGTTATTGGCAGGCTTCGCCGGTTGTCGCCACGCGCGTCAGCAGCCCAACCGCCTGACCATCGCGGCCCCGAAACTGTGTGTGGTTCAAAGCCTGGCGCCATACACTAAAGCCGCCGACTATATAGTCGGCGGCTTTTTTAGTATGTTGTTTTTCAGTTTCAATGTGCGGTGTTACCGAACCTGCTCTCGACGGAAGCCTCGGGCATAGCCTCTGCGGAACATTTCACGATAGTCACGATCGCCCATTTGATAAAGGCGCGATCTGTTGTAATTGGGTCTCCGGCCAGCGCGAGAGTCCTGCCATCCTTTTCGGTACCCATCGCGAAATGCGGTTCGCTCCTCCATGGTTACTTTTTCCAACTGCTCCTGACCCCTTACATGGGGACGAGGCTGCTGCGCCTGAACAGTCGATAAACTCAATAGACCAGGAGCGCCCGTAAAGCTCAATGCAAGAGCCAGCGCAAATGTAATTTTTTTGATTTTTCTGAGGTCCATAGTTCTCCTTTATCTGAATTTATCAGAATGCGTGACCGCAAACTGATTTCAAGTCTCCTTTCACTGTACTGATTTCAGGCCTCCTGTTATTGAATGGAACCGCAAGTATCAAGCCAATCGGGAGGAAGTCCTGAGCGGTGTCGAAGTCGCTCACCCTGCAAGACATATGTTTACTTAAGGGGTTCAATAAAGGTGATGGCTGAATTATTCGCATACCGTGTCGTATTAAACGGAATCGTCCTGGCCCGTTCAACATTCACACGACCTACATCTGAAATTGGCGGGAAAGTATCGAGCGCGAATTCGCGTTCTCTGGCGCAGGTCCATCATATCTGCAATACTGGCTCTAGACATGCTAGTAAAAATGCAGTCTTAAATTCAGCCATGTAATTCATTGACGCTAAGAGTCTTCAGATGGCTCTGGAAGGAGGAAATATGAATTACGAACGATTTAAAAAGAGAATAGTTTCGCTGGCGCTAATGTGCGTCTTTGCGTTTTCCACGCTAGCAGTGAATGCTGTTCCAACCAACGCGCAAGGGTATCAGATGCGATATGTTTATTCCTATCCATATACCTACCCGTATAGCTACCCGTATAGTTATTATCCCTATGGCTATTACCCGAGTGGCTACTACCCGGTTGGTTATTATCCGTACCGCTCTTACCCACGTGTCTACTATCCATACGAGTATCACCGGCATCACCACTGGTATCACGGACGGCATCACCTTAGGAGGGCCCTTGACTGGTTGTTCTAAGATCAGGGAAGGGAAGCGCAGATGAAACGAACGGGAGTGGGGGCTTGACGCCTCCGCTCCCTGAACTTCGAATGAGCCGTTCCTGCTGGATAAAGTCGAGCTTATTTGATGACCGTCTCGTTTACCGCCAGCTTGCCGGACTTCACAGCGGCGCGCATCACCTGATAGTCTTGCTCCGATTGATCGGCATATGCCCGGGAGAATGCGGCGAGGGCGAGTTCGAAGGCGTCGCTCTTCCCAAGGTACCCACTGATCCGGGCGGCGTCGCCGGATCGGGCATGGGCGCGCGCCAGCGTCCATCCGCACACGTCGGCGGCGTCAATCAGACGCTGGGCCCAGAACGATTCTATTTCCGGCCCTTTTTTCATATCACGCAACTGCCGGATGTAGTAATGACGCCCGCCCGCCTCAGCTCCCCAGCCGAGGAAGCTGTCGCTAACGGATTGGAGCATTCGCTGGCCCGCCACAACACGCTGCCCCATGTTTTTATACTCGCTCCCGCCCACGAATGTCTCCAGCGCGGAGCGACCAGCCTCCTTGATTTGCAGGATAAGCGGGTCTTCGTCGCCGGCCATAAGTAGAATGATTCCACAGCGCGTCCCCACGCTGCCCACACCGGCTACTTTCATGGCTACGTCAATGACGTCGAAGCGTCGCAGGAGGAAGCGCAAGTGGTCGGGCAGCAATTTCTTGTACGTTTCGAAGGCCTCGCGGAAATCCTCTTCGAAAGGATCAGTTTGCGGCGGGTGAAACAGGAACGGCGGTTCTTCGGTGATGCGGGGCCGGCCGTTCACCATCTGCACGCTCTTGGCGAAGAAATGCTCCGATGTTCGCTTACGAGCTTTGTCGACCATCTGCTCGCGGTCCTTGCGCGTTCTGGCGTCGCGCGCCTGGGCGATGAAGGCGTCGGCGTCAATGCTGGCGTAGAACACCTCCATCGTTTTCATCCCCGCGAACTCGATGAGGCGCCTGCGGTACGCCCGCCCGACGGTCAGAACGGCCTCCTCGCAGTTGGCTTCGCTCAGCCCATTGTTCCGCCCCGCCAGGTGGAAACTCGCCCCAAGCCGCTTAACATCCCACTCCCACGGGCCGGGAATCGTTTCGTCAAAATCCATCATATCGAAGATCAACCGCCGCTCTGGCGTGGCGAAACCGCCGAAGTTGCCCAGGTGGCAGTCGCCGCACAACTGTACGCGCAAGCCGCTCACCGGGGTTGATGCAAGATCGAAGGCCATGGCCATCGCCGAACCGCGGAAGAACGCGAAGGGCGAGGTTAGCATGCGCGCGTAACGGATCGGCGCCAGCGATTCCAGCCGACCGCGACCTGATTCGATTAACATCGCGACCGGGTCGGGACGGTCTGCAGCCGGCTTCCACAATCCAAGCGCAGGACGAGGCGCGCTTTGGCGCAGTCTTTTACCTTGCTCCTGCCGATCTTCCAGCGAGCGCCCCACTGTATCGCCACGGTTCATCTGGTCGTTAGCCATGCAACTTTTCATCATGATGTGTGAGCGCAATTCACGCGCCACGCCGCGTCGTCGGGGGCGCCCAAGTCTCTTGGCAAGAGCTTTAATAGTCCTTGCGGCCGCGGCGCTTATTTAAATGAGGCTCCGGCGCAATTGCCGGGACCTCATTTAAATGGCGCCATTGATCCTAATGGAATTCCCTTTGCAGGAAATTTTAAAGTCAATTGCTGGCGCCAGATTATAAATAGCGCGTTATGATGCCTCTGCGCAGGTGGAATCCATTGATGGTTTTCCTCGCGTCGCTCCTTATGGCCGGCGCTGCTCAAGGCCAGAACGAAACGTTGCCTCGGAACAGTCAATTCTGGTTCGATTATGACCCGACGTGGAGTCTAAGCAAGCGATGGACTCTGGACGTGGATGCGGCTACGCGCTTCATCAACTCCGACCCGGCCCTTTGGCAAGTACGCCTTTATCCGACGCTGGATTTCAGCCTGCTGAAATGGATGGATTTGAGCGGGGGAGTCTGGTTCATTTATACCAGTCGGTTCGAGAACTCCGATCTCTTAGAGACGAGGCCTTGGGTGGGAATAAAGCTCAAAAAGGATATTTGGCGCGGCATGAGGCTGAGCAATTACCTCCGCCAGGAGTTCCGAATCCGGCGTGACCTGGACACTGGCGTCACCTTAACAGCGAGGAGATTAAGGAACAGGCTTCAAGTGATGATTCCGATCAATCGCAAGAGCCTATCCGAAGACAATACCTGGTACGCCTTCGCTGACGCGGAATGGTTCCGGCAGGTAAACCCCGAAGTGAATGACGGATTCAACAGCCAGCGAAGATACAGGGCGGGGATTGCCTGGAGAAGGAATTCGACCTGGACGTATCAGTTTTTCTACGGTTTCCAGCGGTCGAGAAGTAGTATCGACGCGCCCTTTTCCAAGGAAGATATCTTCAGTTTCAGCTTGATCCATAAGATTAAATGACCCGATACCGTACCGCGCGCGTATGCAAGCGGCTAACCGATCAGATAGCCGATTGCATACGCGCGCGGTACGGCGCCAACCTTATACCGATTTTTAGATGTATGAAGACAGTTAGCCACCGCAGACCACAGAGGGCACAGAGTGGATTTAATGATTTCTCTGTGTTCTGCGGTGACCTCTGTGGCTATTCATCCATGTGAAATCTGCTGTAGGCGTACTGATTTAAAAGTGGAAAACGAGCCCGACGCCGGCGCGGAAATTGCGCTGTGTGCGCCCGGTGAAAGACACTCCGACTGCGTCGAAGTCGTCGATGAAGACGGGGAGGTAATCGAGCTTGATCGCGCGGATAGAAAAGACGTCGGTAACGCGGAAGTCAACGCCCCCTCCCATGGCCAGCGCAAAGGAGGTCTTCCTGAAAGAGAACGCGTCATCGCCGATTATGGGAATCAACAGGGGACTATTGAACTCCAACCTTTGTCTGGAAGCGCCGGCGAGAAAATGCCCGAACGGCCTGAACCAGGGCCCGTCTTTTGAATTGTTCTTGACTTGAATTCCAAAAAGATAATTTTGGATGCTCGCTTCAGCGTCGCCTATGAGGTCGAAATCGCCCAGGTCTTGGTTCCTCCTGTTGAATGAGAAGTCAACCTGCGCCCCTACGTAGCGGGAAAAATTGAATGTGCCGGACAGGTCGACGCCATGAAAGTGTAATCTCTGATCAAGAACGTCATTGATATCGACGTTGTCCGTTTCAAAACCGTCGAGAAGCAGGAATGAATAGCCGGCGTAAATTTCGACATTCGTATGACCATCGCGCGGACATCTGGGCGGACATTGTGTCCGGCCTGCGGCCACGCCTGCGGCGGCGCGTGAATTAGAAGGGAAACTGACGCCATATCGCTTGCCAGTCTCGGGATCATTTAAACGCGGGTTTTGGAGGTCGCCGTAAATTGCGTTCTTCGCGGGCCCTTGTTTAGCATCTTGACTGCTCGACCTGGGAGCGTTGAAATGCAGGTTCTGGAGACCGCCGTAAATCCCAGCCTCTGCAGTCTCCTGCGCCATAACGGCAGGCGTACAGACGCCGATAACTAACGCCGCCAGAAATAGTTTTCGCATCGCTTTCTCCTTCTCACGTCCATTTTTGTCATGGGGGCGCTATTTATGATGACAGCAACCGTCGTGCCCGATTTTTAGCTAGAACACATTTTGAAAATAACATTATTCGCACGTCAGGCCGTCGCAGGCCGAAAGAAAGCGGCGACGCATGGGTCGCAGGTTGTGTGAGGCTGGGACGGTTGGCGCGGTGAATTGAAACAGGGGCCGGCTTTGATCGCCGTTTCGCCCACCAGCGGAAGACCTCAGAGATTACTCGCTCTTATTCCTGCCATACATTTTCCTGCCGGCGCAGCCGGAACAGGAAAATGTGTGACAGGAAGATATGAGGCTCTTTGGTAATTGCAGTGAAATGCCCCAAGATATTGTGGTCATAACCAACAATCATCATCGAGGGCGTCGAAATGCAAATTCCGATCGAGCAGTTGTTGAATCTTCCCGACATTCAAGTCCTGAACGTTGAGATTACT
>DATCXQ010000537.1:0-5100 GCA_036565725.1 Blastocatellia bacterium | reverse complement strand
CCGCAGCCGATCTCCTCCGCCAACGCGCGGCAGCTCTCCTCGTCGCGGCTGACGACGAAGACCGTCGCGCCTTCGCTCGCAGCCAGTCTCGCGGTGGCCGCGCCGATGCCGGTCGAACCTGTGATCAGGCAGACTCTGTTTTGAAGCCTTCCACTCATTGGTACAGATGCGCGAGGCTGCGGCGGTAGGCCTCGTAAAAGCGTTCGAGCTGTTCAGCCGCGTCGGCGTCGCCGACGAATTGATGTGAGGGCAAAAGCTCGGGCTTCACGCCGCGTTCGAGCAATCGCTCGGCCACCGAGCATCGCAGCATATTAATGATCATCGCGCCGGTCACGGTCGAAGCCGGCCCGGTGCGCCATTCCAGCCCTTCCAATTCGACGACGCAATCGCCCGGCGGGCAGCCGTTGTCAATCACCACGTCTGCCACGTCGATCAGCTTCTTGCCCGACGAATGCGCGGGAGTCGATTGCTCGCAGTGCCTGCGCGAACATATCGCGATCACGGGCATCCCGCGACGCCGCGCCCCCATCGCCATTTCGACGATTACCGGGCGAATGCCGCTGGTCGAGATCACGACGAACGCGTCTCGCGGGCCGAACTTGAAGCCCTTCAGAATCTCTTCGGCGTAGCCCTCGTATTTTTCCAGGTGGAGCGGGGCGCGCAACCCGTTCGCGCCGACAATCGCCGCGTGGTTCGAGAGCGCCAGTTCGACCAGCGCCACGAAGCCCGGGAAGCATCCCTGCCGCGGCGTCATCTCTTCGCACATCATCCGCGAGTGGCCATTGCCGAAGAGAAAGACCAGCCCGCCGTCAGCGATTGAATCTGCGCAGATTTCTGAGGCCCGTTCAATCGCGGGCGTCTGCGTTTCGCGCACGTGATTGAGTAATTGCAGTGTTTTGTCGAAATAAGCTTGGGATGCGGTCATCAGTAATGATTTTCCTGAAAAGTATTTGTGGGTAAATCGGGACATGTTACGTGATGGAAATGATCGCCCCTTTATTTTCCTTTTTCGTTTGCTCTAGAAAAGAGCGGAGGTCCTCGTAATTGTCGAGCAGGTATTCCAAATTGCCCTGCTCCTCATCGACGCGGTCCCATATCCTTGGATAAATGTCCGCCTTCGCCATTGCTACGGGGTCAGATCGCTTCCGCAGATCATCGGCGGATATGGTTGATAGCGCATTCGCCCAGTCCGCGATCTGATCAGGCCTCAATACCCGTGCGTCTTCACCCTCCTGACCGATCCATTCGCCGCCATTGACCAGATAACACAATGGCTCTTCGCCTTCCCATGCGCTGCCTGTGAGGAGAAAGTGGATTCCGTGCCATACTTTATCCAAGTCCACTCCCCCAACTTCCTCGTTCTCTTCCAACTCATCTATATAGTCGAAAACGTTTTCAGGATCGGCTAGCAACTTATCGATCTGATCTTTGCCTAGTTCTACCAAACCGCAAATCATGCCCATAAAACAATCCTTTATGTTTTAGTGAAAAGTCGCCAGACCCAGATTGATCGCTATGAAATAGCCAACTTCCGCACACTGCGCGGGATTTTCGTCACGCCCTCAGCCGCGCTTGCGATAGCCGCAAAACAAAGGCTCAAGCCGCGTAGATTACCGCGCGCATTGTTGACCGGTTCGCGTTTCTCTTCAATCGCACAAAGCAATTCAGCCATCGCCCCGTGAAAACCTTCGCGAAACCATTCGCCTTCGAGCGAAGGCCTCGCGTGGCCTTCGGCCGTGTGTATTGTAACGGATTGTTCCGACAGGCTCGGCCCCGCGCTGATGATTGTACCTTCGGTTCCTGCGATGACTGTGCGGTCTTCCTGGCCGTGTTCGACGTTAGCGTTGAAGACGATTGAGGCTTGACCGTCTTCAAATTCGACAATCGCCTGGGCAAGCATCGGCGGTTTGGCGCGCTGGCCTGACGCGCGCGTGGCGAACGCGCTGACCCGCAGCGCCTCTCTTCCTTCGAAGAAGTGGGCCGCCAGGTCGAACCAGTGAACGCCGAAATCGTAAAGGACGAGGCTTTCGATTTCTTCGAACTTCGTCCCGATGATCCAGTTGTGATCCCAATGCGCGCTGAAATGCGCGCTCATCAGCCGCCCGATCAATCCGGCCCTCAGCGCCTCCCGAATGAAGCTGAAATGTGGCGCCCATCGTCCGTTTTGATTAACCGCCAGCCTGACTCCGCGCTCGTCAGCCAGACGGGTGAGCCGTTCGCCGACATCCAGATCGATGACGAAGGGCTTTTGGCTCAAAACGTGTTTGCCTGCTCGAAGCGCTTCTTCGATGATTTCGACTCGATCCTCGGGATGCGTCGTGACGTCAATGACCTCGATCTCGTCGCGCCGTAGCAACTCGCGGTAATCGGTCGTGACCGTCGCGTCCGGATAAAACCTCTCCTGATAAGCGCGAGTTTTGCTTTCCGTGTGGTCGCACAGCGCGGTGACGCGGAAACCCGCGTGGCGGTATGCGTTCAGGTGCTGTACGGCTATTCCGCCGCAGCCGATGACGCCGATCGCAGGATTATAGGCCTTCGGATTTCGCGGCTGATAAGGCAGGACGGGCGCTCCGATCAGCGCGCCCGTCTGCGGTTTGCTCAAGCCGTAATCGTCCGCCAGGGGGGCGGGCATATTTGCATCCTCATTGTAACGACTCAGATTCTTCGCCGCGTTATCGGCGCCTGAGTTTAGCCGTGGGTTGATGGTGTTTGAGAATTGAATGCAACCATGGGTGTAGGGGCGGGTTTTCCCCGCCCTGGTTTGTGACCCGAGCGATAGGGCGGGGAAAAGGGCGCCCCTACGTTGGATTGCGTGGTTGCGTCTAATTTTCAAAGGCCATAAGTCTGTTCCGCTTCTTCCGAGGAGTTGTTCATTATGAAAATCGGGGCGCGACGGTAGAGCAAACTGGTAGTTTGCCCGGCATTCCCCAAAGACCATATCGAAGGAATCAGGGCAAACTGCCAGTTTTCCCTACCATTTGAGGAGGAGGAAACCTGTTTGACCACAAAAATTAAAAGAGGAACACAAAAGCCGCAAATGTCCTTCGGGCTCTCCATTCCCCGTCTGCTTTGCGGCTTTTGCGCGCTTTTTTGCATGTTTGTCGTCCCCCAAGTTTTCTCTCCCGCCGGGTCGATTGCTGCGCCGAATACCTCAGCGATTCAGGCATCGACGCGAAATCTTCCGGGACAACCCCCGCAGCGCAAAACCAAAGAACCGGTTCGCTGGCGCCCGCGTATCGACTCGCGCGCCGAATTCGACTCGCTCTCGCGCACATACTATCAAGGACGATTCTACGCGCTGCCGCACATTATGTTCGTCATTGACCGCGCCGCGAAGGAGGGCGCGGGGAATCGGGTCTATTACGTCAATTCTAAGCGCTACTCGTTCCACGGCGAATTCGCGAACGCGAATTATCTCACGCTCGAACGCGGCCGCGAATTCTTCCGCCGCAACTATCTCGAAGCCAATCGCCGCTTCATTCTCGGCACGATCGCCTGGCAGACCAAAGCCGGCAAATTCACATTTGAATTCTGGGAGGGCGATCTGGCGACGGCGGATATCGTGAGGGAGACCTCTCGGGCTCTCAGCAAGAACTTCTTCGCGCCGCTCTTTTTCAAGCCGAACTCGGCCCGTCAGGAAGAGGTTTCGGAGCAAATCGCCCGCGACGTCCCCCGACTGCCGCCCTCGGAGATCAACGCGCCGGGCGATTACGTGGCGTTAAACGCGGCGACGGCCATCGGCGTGTTGCGGATCGTCGATCGGATGACCGACGAGACGATCATTGACCGCAACGAGATCGTCATCTTCCGCGAGCCGCCGATCTCGCTGACGCCGCTTCAGGGCGTGATTACGACGACTTTTTCGACGCCGCTCGCGCACGCCAACCTGCTCGCCAAAGGCTGGGGGGCGCCGAACGCATACATCAAAGACGCCGACCGGCTGTTCGGGCCGCTAGAAGGCAGGTTCGTTTATTTCGAGACGCGCGAAGACGGATACACGCTCCGCCCCGCCGAGACGAGCGAAACTTTGGAAGCGGGACGGCGTCTGGCTAAACGATCCGACCTGCTCACGCCGGAAGCCGACCTCGAATTCAGACAACTTACTGAGCTGAAAAATCAGGGCAAACGCGACGCGAGGCGATTCGGCGCGAAGTCGGCCAACCTCGGCGAGGTCATGAGCGCCGCCCGCGCCGGAGCGGTCCGAGACGTCATTGTGCCGGCGGGATTCGCGATCCCCTTTTTCCACTACACGAAATTCATCGAAGAGAACAATCTGGAAGAAACGATCGTCGAGATGCTCGGCAACGACCGTTTCAACCACGACCCGGCATATCGCAAACAGCGGCTCGCCGAACTGCGCGCAAAGATCCAACAGGGCAAGATGAACGAGGAGTTCGTCCGCGCCGTAATCGCCAGGCGTCATGAACTGCTCGGCGACAAAGGCGTCTTCGCTCGCAGCTCGACCAATTCGGAGGACCTGCCGAATTTCAGCGGCGCGGGCTTGTACACGAGCGTGCCGAATGTGCGCGATGACAACGCGCTCGTGGAGGCGATCAAAACCGTCTGGGCTTCGTTGTGGAATTACGAGGCTTACGAAGCGCGCGAGAGCTTCGGCATCAATCATTCGGCGGTCTACCCCGCGGTGTTGATCCAGGAAGGTATCAACGCCGAGGCGGCGGGCGTCCTGATCACGACCAACCCGTTCGACAGAGAAGACCGCCGCTCGGTATACGTCAACGCCAAACGCGGGCTAGGCATTCGAGTCGTCGAGGGGCGGCGCGTCCCAGAGCAATTGATCTTTAATCCGCGAACGGGCGCGGTCCGTGTCCTGACGCGATCGGGCGAGGACACGATGCTGACTTTCGACGAGCGCGGCGGCGTGCGGGAGGTCGAGATCGAAACGGAGCGAAGAGTGTTGACTGACGCGGTCACGCGGCGATTGTCCCGCGCCGCGCTGCAAATCGAACGCGCCTTCGGCGGACGCGATCAGGACATAGAATGGATCACAATCGGCAATCAGATTTACATCGTACAGTCGCGCCCTTACGTAGAAAGATAGACGGGGGGACGGGGCGACGGGGCGACGGGGCGACGGGGCGA
>DATCXQ010000525.1:0-9519 GCA_036565725.1 Blastocatellia bacterium | reverse complement strand
ATGGGGCTTATAGGACTCATAAATTTATGAGTCCTATAAGCCCCATAAGTCTTACAGGCCCCATTCATGGATGATACACGCGGTAATCGATTTCCTGAAAGATCGAATCCTTGCCTTCGACGTCGTTCAGCCATGCCTCGTCGATCCGGCCGGCGTTGATCGTCTCATAAAGCCGCGTGAAGCGGTGGATGTGGTCTTTGAAGCGTTTGACCGCGTATTGCGCCATCGTTCCCGTGGTAATGATGAATGCCCAGTCGGAGGATTGCGCCAGCAGCAATTCTCGCGCGGCCTGATTCAACGCGCGTTTCAATAGCCCGTTGGAATGCGGAAAGCGCCCGGCGAGCTCGACCATCCTGTGTTCGGCGGCGTGCTGGTGCATGTACATCCAATCGGTCTGGCCGTTGATCCAAACGCGGTTGTATCCTTCGGCGCCCCACGAAGATGCGGACGGCGTCTGTCTCTGGTTGTCTTGATAGAGGCTCAGATAATCGATCGGCGAGATCAGTTCGATCTCGTCCTGGTCGTAGTGGATCTTTTTGAAAAGGTAGAAGAGGAATTGCGGCCCCTCGAACCACCAATGGCCGTACAACTCGGCGTCGTAAGGCGCGATGATCATCGGGGGCCGGCCCAGGTTCGGACTCAAATGGCGCGCCTGGCCCTGGCGATTGTACATGAAATTTCCGGCGTGCATCGCGGTCTTGCCTGTGGCCCATTCGGGCACGTAGGGGGCCTTTTCATGAAGCGGGACTTTGCCGGTGATGCGGTGGTATTTGATTCCAACGTTACGCCGCGCCCCATCGCTGTGCAGGTAAGGTTTGATGTAATCGTAATCGGGCGCGTCGTAGCCGAGGTCGCGATAGAACTCGCGATAGTCGGGGTCGCCGGGATAGCCTATGTCAGAGCTCCAGACCTGTTCGCTGGTCTCAGTGTCGCGCGCGAAGACGGCCACGCCTTCCGGGGTGATGACCGGCGCGTAAATTCCGCGCTTCGGGCGCGGCTCGCCATAGAGTATGGCGTGGGCGTCGGCGATGAAAAATTCGATCCCGGCCTCGCGCATGTACCGGTCGTCGCCCGGATTAAACGCGCATTCAGCCAGCCAGACGCCCCGCGGAGGCCGCCCGAAATGCTTAATGTAATTCTCCCGCGCGATCTGAATCTGAGCGCGCTTGACCGTCTCGTTCGACATCAGCGGCAAATAGCCGTGCGTCGCGTTGCAGGTGATGATCTCCAGGAAGCCTTCGTCCTGAAGCTGGCGAAACCCTTGTATGATGTTGCGGCCATACCTGTTTTCAAACACCTCGCGGCATTCGTTGAAATGGCCGCGGTACATCAACGCGCTCGAATGAAACTGCGGGGCTGACCGGCGTGTGCGCTCGACCTCTTTCTCGGCCAGCTCGCACAGCTTGTAGATGTGGCGCAGGTAGCGCTCTTGCAAGAGCGGGTCGGACAGCATCTCGCACAACGGCGGGGTCATTGACATCGTCAACCGATACTTCACCCCTTCGTCGCGCAGGCGATTGAACGCCAGGAGCAATGGAATGTAGGTCTCGCTGATCGCCTCGTAGAGCCAGTCTTCTTCCAAAAAGTCGGGATATTCCGGGTGGCGCACGAAGGGCAGATGCGCGTGCAGAATTAAACTCAAATAGCCGATTGCCATAGTCATAGAAGAGAAGACAAGGAGAGTGGGAGATAAGGATAAGAGTATACAAGAAGATTTGAATTCTTTCTCCCCTTGTCCTCTTATCTCCCTTCTCCCTGTCCCCCTGTCTCCTTGTCTTCACTGACGATTATCCCGATACTACGGCCTCTGGCGCCGTAATAAATTTGCGAAGCTGCGAGTCGGGTTGAGAAAGGTTCTAATCAGGAGTCGCGCCACGCGGATGCTGATTTTGTCTTCGAGGCGCCGGATCAGATAACGATCGAGCATGTCTTCTCCGACCAGCCATCCCGTGCCGACGACCGGAGTGACGACGAGGTCGACGTAGGCCATTGGGTGTTTGGCCTTGCCGTAAGGGCGAATGCCTATGTTGCCCAGCGCGGCCTCGCTGAACAGCCCCAGCTCAAATTGAGTGCTGTAAGCGAAACTCCAGCCGAAGGCCTTCAAGCGGCTCCGCCAGTATCTTTTATTCAGGCTGACCTCCTCCTTGAGGCCTTTCGGGTCGTTCTGAACCTGGATGAATCCCGAGACCGAACCTTGCATCGGATGGCCGATGTAGTTGACCAGAAACGGGTCCCCGTCGTTCCAGCCCCGCAGACTCTTCAAGGCTTTGAAATAGTCCTTGAAGAACGGGCCTTTCAAATCCGCCCGCGTGCCGCTTTCGGTCGTCAGTCTGAAGGCATGTTCAATGGAGAGGAATAGCATCGATTGCCTGAACGCGCCGTTCCAATCGAACGACGTCCTTCTCTGACCTTCGCCGAGGTCCTGATCGAGCGCATGATCAGGCAGCGGTTGAAACGAATCGTGCCCCCAGTCTTGAGGATCGTCAGAGGGGGCCTTCAGCCGCGATTTTTCCTCGCCTTCGCCGGAATCGGCGTTGGTGGGAGGAGCCGAGGCCGCGGAAAGACCCGGCTCGGACGTTCTGACTTTGTCCATTTGGGCCTCACGCAACGTGGCGATGAACGCCGCGTTGAGATTTAAAATCCCGCGGTCTATACGCCCGGCCTGACGCCCAATGACTTCTGGCGTCGGATCATGGAGCCTGACCCGCTCCGTTTCCATATTTCGAAAAGCCGCCGAAGCGGTTTGAGCCGATGATTCAATGGTCAAACACTGGCATAATATAAACGCCGTGACTGCTATGACCACCTTCCCTGAAACGATTGAGGAAAACGAGATACCACCTATCCACTTCATATTCAACTTCAATGGCGCCGAGTGAACTGGCGCAGCCTCGCGCGGGTAGGCAAGCGAATGCCTCATCGGTCGACCGCTTACTTATGCGCGCGGCATGTACCAACACCACGTGTCCTGATTCAAATGACATTTCCAAGGCAAACTTTGATTGTGTCATTGACGGCAGCGCGGGAGGGGGTTCACTGCTCAAATCCGTTTCACTTTGATTAACTGATTAAACAGCCGGAGATTACACGTTGTGTTTTAACTTGGCAAGCCATATGTTTAGCGTTGTTTCAAGTTTCAAATTATGAAGCAAAACGATCCGATTCAACCGACCGAACCGGCTTCGCAACCAGGGGACCAGGATCATCAAACCATCCTCTTGTCGCTTGGAGGATCGGTCGAACGCGTGACCTATCACAACGAACAGAACGGGTATACCGTGCTCCGCTTGCAAATTCGCGGGCGCGTCGAGCCGGTGACCGTGGTTGGAAACTTCTCCGCCGTGTCGCCGGGCGAGAGCCTGCGGGTGACCGGGTGGTGGACTACGCATCCACAATATGGCGATCAGTTCAAAGCGGTTGAATACGCGGTCACTCGCCCTGCGACTGTCGCGGGCATACAGAAATATCTCGGCTCTGGTCTGATCAAAGGAGTCGGCCCGGTCACGGCCCGACGCATCGTCGAACATTTCAAAGAAAAGACCCTCGAAGTGATCGAAGGCGACATCTCGCGCCTCGGCGAAGTCAAAGGAGTCTCGCGCAAGCGCGTCGAGATGATCCAAAAGGCCTGGGAGGAGCAGCGCGCGATCAAGGAGGTCATGCTGTTTCTGCAAAGCCACTCGGTCTCGACGAGTTTCGCCGTGAAGATATTCAAGCAGTACGGGTCGGACGCGATCACGGTCGTTGAAAAGACTCCGTACCGGCTGGCCGACGAGGTCTACGGCATAGGATTCAGGACGGCCGATCAGATCGCTCGCAACCTTGGGATGGCGCCAGACGCCGAGGAGCGGCTGCGCGCCGGATTGCGGCACTCGCTGATGACGGCGTCCGAAGAGGGGCATTGTTATCTGCCCGCCGGCGATCTGATCGAGCGCTCGGCTGATGCGCTCGGAGTAGAAGATCGGGCGAAGCTCGAAGCGGCGCTCGAAAAGGCGCTCGACGACGGCCTGTTGAAGGTCGAAGAGAGCGGCGGAGAGAGCGCGGTCTATCTGCCGCCGCTGTGGCAATCGGAGCGGGGCGTCGCGCGGCGGTTGAGGGCGTTGGTCGGAGAGCCGCTCCGCCTCGATCCGAATCGGGTCGAGTCGTGGCTCGACCGCTTCGCGGCGAAGCGCGGCGTGGCCCTCTCAGAGGAGCAGCGGCGGGCGGTTCATCTGGCGGCTCGGTCGCGCGTGATGATCCTGACCGGCGGCCCGGGTACTGGTAAGACCTTCACGCTGCGAACGATGGTCGAACTGTTTTACGCGATGCGGAAGACCGTCGCGCTGGCCTCGCCGACGGGGCGCGCCGCCCAGCGGTTGTCCGAAGTGACCGGGCGCGAAGCCAAAACGATCCATCGCCTGCTCGAATTCGATCCGGCGACGATGCGGTTCAAGCGCAACGACGTGTGGCCGCTTGAAGCCGACGTGGTGATCGTCGACGAAGCCTCGATGATCGACATCGTGCTCGCCAACAGTCTGATCAAAGCGATCGATGATGGCGCGAGCGTGGTCCTGGTCGGCGACGCCGATCAACTGCCCTCGGTCGGCCCCGGCGCATTCTTGCAGGATTTGATCTCGTCTGGCGTCGCGCCTGTCGCGAGGTTGACCCAGATCTTCCGCCAGGCCGCCCGCAGCCTGATCGTGCAGAACGCTCACCAGATCAACCGGGGGGAATTTCCGCGCCTCGTCAAACCCGGCGAAGAGAAGAGCGATTGTTATTTCATCGAGGCGGAAGAGCCGGAGGAGGTCGTTCGCCTGATCGTCAACTCGGTCTCGAAGAGCCTGCCGAGTCGCTTCGGCTACGACCCGCTGAAAGACATTCAGACGCTCTCGCCGATGAACCGCGGGCGCGTCGGGGCCGGGCGATTGAACGGCGTTCTGCAGGCCGCGCTCAATCCGCAATCCTCGGACGGGCCGGGCAAGGCCGAAGCGGTTCGCGGCGATCGGACGCTGCGCGTCGGCGACAAGGTCATCCAGCGGGTGAACAATTACAGGCTCGAAGTCTTCAATGGCGATATGGGTGTGATCGAGGCGATCGACCTCGAAGACCAGATGATCGCGGTTCGCTTCGCCGATCGCGTCGTCGAATACGACTTTGCAGACTCGCTTGAGCTGTCGCACGGATTCGCGGTGACGATTCACAAGGCCCAGGGGTCGGAATACCCGGCGGTCGTCATCCCGCTCCACACCCAGCATTACCTGATGCTCAGCCGCAATCTGCTCTACACGGCTCTGACGCGGGCGAAGAAGACTGTGGTCATTATCGGAACGACGCAGGCGATAGGAATGGCGATGCGCAACCTGGAGGCGATGCGACGGTTCACGGGATTGGCGAGGGAATTGAAGGGGTCAACTACTCCATCTAAACGCTAGCGCGTTGTAGATGGAGCTTGCAGTTCCAAGTTTCGTATTCACGCCCGGAAGATACTTCCGAGAACGGACTGCTTCGGGCCGGTTGACTACAGGATTCGAGCGAAGCCACTTCGGCCCGTCGCCTTCGGCATATAGCCGGAAGCGAGCGTCGGGTACTTGATATGCGAACTACCAAGCAACTTCAGAGATTTTACGTGGTCGAAGTTTTCCAGCCACAACCTCTTATCCCTTTATCCCTGGTTCTCAAGGATCAGAAACCGTTTCTCTCCCTTACGGGGCGAGTGCCTTTGACCGAGGGCAAAATACCACAAGAGACAACTGTATGCTTATCGAAGGGACAAGCCTTTCAATTCGCATCAGGTCTCGATTTCCTCTCCATCCAAGCCTGGCGGCTATGGATGGAGTATCCATCGAGGTAGGAAGATGATGAGGTCCAATCCTGGAAAATATCGCCGATGCTGTCTAACGCTCTCAAGACATTTTAGCCACGAATGAACACGAATACATACGAATCCTTCTCTCGATCTGAATAATCGTGCGGTTTTCCGCCGCCCGTTCCCATTCGTGCGTATTCGTGTTCATTCGTGGCTAAGACGCCTTAATCGCCTGCGCCGACCTGTTGCGATGCGGACGCGCAGAATTGGTCGAACGCCTTCTTCAACTCGACCGCGATCTGTTCGGCGCTGCGGCCTTCGATCTGATAGCGCTCCATCATGTAGACCAGATTGCCGCCTTGCATCAGCGCGATGGAGGGCGATGACGGCGGGTAGCCTTTGAAATAGCCCCGCGCGCGCTCGGTCGCCTCGATGTCGGCGCCGGCGAAGACGGTAATCGATTTGGCGGGTTTGGAGTCGTGCCCAAGGGCCAGCGCCACACCTGGGCGCGCCTTGCCCGCCGCGCATCCGCAGACGGAATTGACGACGACCATCAGCGTCCCTTCGGTGTCACGAATCGCCGCGTCTACGGCCTCGGGCGAGCGCGCCTCTTCGATTCCCAAACGGGTCAGGTCTTCTCTCATCGGTTTGATCAGCATCTCTGAATAAGGCATAAATTCAATCTCCTTGGAAAACCTCCATGAAAGTTATGAATGTGAATTATTAAGAATCATAGGAACTATAAGTCCCATTCATGACCCTCACGGGGGCGATTTTCATTATCGCCGCCGATGATATAGTGATCGACCGTCATCATTCAACTACCGAAGTTTACTGTGTTAGTATGCGGCGCGTTTGGAACACCCGGCGCGCCCCTCAAAAATTCCAAAACGCCTTGAAAGGCGCGCCCACATCTGAAGAATTGACACAGGTTTAATAATGGAGAGGCTCTGGGTATTCAATTTTACGAGGCGCCTGATCGGTCTCCTCTCCCGCCTTTATTTTCGGATCGAATTTGAGGGCGCGGATTGGGTTCCGAAGGAAGGGGCTATGATCCTGGCCCCGAACCACGTCAGTTACTGCGACCCGTTCTGGGTTTCGATCCCGTTCGAGCGGCCTTTGCGGTATATGACCTGGGAGAAAATGACGCAACTGCCGCTGTTCGGGCGGCTGATCATGGCTTACGGCGCGTTTCCGGTCAAAATAGAGACGGGAGACCGGGCAGCGCTTCGCCACGCGCTGGAGCATCTGAAGCGCGGCGGAGGACTGGTGATCTTTCCAGAAGGCGGGCGCACGCGCACGGGGCGGTTGATGCCCTTCAAGGCGGGCGTAATCCGTCTCGCCCTGGAAACTGACGCGCCGATTGTGCCGGTGACGATCATCGGTGGTTATCGAGCCTTCTCGCCGCACCACGTCTTTCCACGTCCGTTCAAGGTGAAAATCATTTACCACGAACCGATCAGATTGGCTCCGCCGCAAAACGAATCTCAGATGAAAGAATACATGCGAACGCAAACGGAATACTTACAGTCCGTCGTAGCTTCGCCGCTCCCTCCTGAATCATCGCCTCTGATTGAGCGGTCTGCCGTGAGTGTTTAAATCGGTTTGTAATTGCGAGTACGGGATTGTGGCGCGAGTTGTTTACTCGCGCTTCTTTCCCGATTGGACAAAGCCGCAAACAGGGCGATTAAACAAATCGCCCCACACCGTATACGCATTTGCAAACCGTCCTAGTATTCGAGAGTACAGTCGGCAAAACTTCTGTAACCGCCAGACAGCCACGAAAGTTCCTGTTAAATAGAGATATCTATTCATTCGGAGGACAAACCCATGTCAAAACGAACTTCTCTAGCGGCGTTCCGCTGCGCCGTATTTCTCCTGCTCATCGGTTTCATGTTCGCCGAATCGGCGTCGGAAAACGCATCGGCGAACGGCGGGCCGACACGTCTGTTGCGAACGCCGACAGTGAGCGCCACTCAGATCGCGTTCGCGTACGCCAACAACATCTGGGTCGTCGAGCGAGCCGGGGGCCTGGCGCGCCGCCTGACCAGCTTCCAGGGCCAGACCTCGAATCCTCACTTCTCGCCCGACGGGAAGTGGATAGCGTTCAGCGCCGAATACGCCGGCAACGCTGACGTCTATGTCGCGCCAGTCGAAGGGGGCGAGCCGAAGCGTCTGACATGGCGCCCTGGAGCCGACACAGTTCAAGGATGGACGCCTGACGGCAAGGCCGTGCTTTTCACTTCCGGGCGCGCGACCTGGGCGCCGAACGCGGCGCCGCGCTTCTGGACTGTGCCCGCCGAGGGGGGCGTCGAAGAACCGCTCACGCTGCCGCGCGGATATCAGGGCAAGATTTCGCCGGACGGCTCGCGAATCGCCTACCGGATGAACAATTCGTGGGACGATGAGCGGCGCAACTATCGCGGAGGGCAGAACCGCCCGATCTGGATCGTCGATCTGAAGAGTTACGACCTGGTGTCGCCGCCCTGGACGGACTCGAAGGACGTTGATCCGGTGTGGGTGGGCGACGTGGTCTACTTCCTTTCGGATCGCGACGGCGTGTCGAACGTCTGGGTGTACGACACGAAGACGAAGAAATTGGCGCAGGTCACGAAATTCACCGACTTCGACGTCAAGGCGATCGACGCAGGCGCGGGCGCGGTGGTCTTCGAGCAGGCCGGCTACATCCACGAACTCGACCCCAGGTCGGGCAAATCGCGCGTCGTCAACATCACGGCCGCGGGCGATTTCCCCTGGATGATGCCGCGCTGGGAAGACGTGACGAGCCGCATGTCGAACATCGCCCTGTCTCCCACCGGCAAACGCGTGGTGGTCGAAGCGCGCGGCGAAATCTTCACCATTCCGGCCGAAAAGGGCGACGTGCGGAACCTCAGCAATTCCAGCGGCTCTGCGGAGCGCGACCCGGCGTGGTCGCCGGACGGAAAGTTCGTTTCTTATTTCAGCGACAAGTCGGGCGAATACAAGCTGGTGATCGAGGCGCAGGACGGACTGACGCCGCCGCGCGAGGTGGCGCTGCAAAATCCGACGCACTATTACACGCCGTCGTGGTCGCCCGATTCGAAGAAGATTCTCTACACCGACACTAACCTGAAAGTGTGGGTGCTGGACGTCGCCTCGGGCCAGGCCAGGATCGTCGGGAATGACCCCTGGATGGTCCCGCGGCGCACGCTCAATCCAGTGTGGAGTCCCGATTCGAAATGGGTGGCCTACTCGAGCCGTTTGAATTCGCTATACCACGCGATCTTCGTCAGCAACGTCGAGACCGGCGAGCCGAAACAGATCACAGACGGGTTGGCCGACGCCGTCTGGCCGGCCTGGGACGCGAGCGGCAAATATCTCTGGTTCCTCGCTTCGACGGACTTCGGGTTGGGTTCGCAATGGCTCGACATGACTTCGTACGATCACAACGAGAACTTCGGGCTATATCTCGCGGTCCTCAAGAAAGGCGAACCAAGTCCGCTCCTGCCGGAGAGCGATGAGGACAAGGGTGTGGGGAGCTCGCCTCCCGGCGGCGCCGGAGGCTTCGGTCGTGGGGGCCGGGGCGGAGCGACAGACGCCGACTCCACTCAGGCCGAGGCTCCAGCGCCTCGCGCGCCTCGCGCGCCTGTTACAGTTCAAATAGATTTCGACGGATTGCAGCAGCGCGTTATCTCCGTGCCGGGCGTGCCTGAGCGCCAGTATTCGCAGTTGCGCGCCGGCGTGGCGGGCACGGTCTA
>DATCXQ010000520.1:0-3462 GCA_036565725.1 Blastocatellia bacterium | reverse complement strand
ACACCGGGCGCGCCGACCACATGACTATTTCGCCGGACGGACAGAGCCTGTTCGTGTCGGCGCTCATGGACAATCGGGTCTACAGGATCAAAACCGCTACGGGCGAGATCACCGGCCATTTCTTGACTGGTGTTTATCCGCACGACAACAAGGTCTCGCGAGATGGCCGTCGACTCTACAACACCAGCATCGGCCCGATCTCCTCCCTCCCACGTCAGCCCGGCGCTCCGGCGCCGACGGAGACGCCGGGCGATCCTTTCCAGTTGACCATCGCCGACGTAGGCACGTTACAGATCCTTGACCGGATACGGTTCGACAACGGCATTCGCCCCTGGCAGTTTACCCCTGACGAAAAGGGCATCTACGCGCAGTTGTCGAATGAGCATGCAGTGGTGGCCTACAACCTCGCCGCTCGGAAGGTTGTCAAGCGCCTCGACCTGCCGGTGAAGCCCGGCGTCACTGTTGCTGACTGGGACTTCCAGGCGCCGCATCACGGCCTTGCGCTTACCCCCGACGGTAGGACGCTCTGTCTCGCCGGCCGCGCCTCAGACTACGCCGCCCTTGTCCGGGCTCCGGACCTTAAGCTGATCGCCACAATCCCGGTCGGCGACGCGCCGGGCTGGGCCGAGATCGCGGATAAGGGGCGCGTCTGTCTCATCGCCAATACCCGCAGCGACGACCTGTCAATCATCTCGATCCCTAAGCGCGCCGAGATTGTGCGGCTGCCGATCGGAGATGGCCCAAAGTACATCACCGTAGCGCGAATACCTGCATCGGTAATTGCGGCCTTCAAGGCGCGGCCGTTATCGAGATAGCTTTCACCGAAGAACGAACTTTCTGAGTGAGTACTCCTCATTGAGCTGGAGACAGAAAATGCGCGGCCGCCAGCTGCAAAGGTGATCAATTCCACTCGAAGTTTTCCACAGCCGTATGACGCGTTATTGTGGAGGATCGAAAAAATGACGAACAACTTCTGGCTTTCAATGCTTGGACTACTGGCCGCTGTGATCCCTCTCGCCGGCGAAGCATACGCCGACACGTTTGAGTTTCTGACCTACACGGCGCCGCGCGGCTGGGTAAATCAGGCGCTACAGGACGGAATCGCATACCGGCGCGCGAGCGGAATCGGGTTGATCACCTTATACGCGAGCCACCCAACGACGGGCTCCGCCTCCGACGAGTTTGTCCGGATGTGGCGCGCCCGCATCGAACCAATCCTGCCCGGGCCGGCGCCCAAACCGCAACTTCAACCCGATGGCGACTTTGTGGCGGCGGTGGGCGGCCAGCGGGTTGACGCCCAGGGCACGATCACCGCGATCTCGCTCGTCGCCATCGTTGGGCGTGGCCGCGCTATCGGCGTATTGACCATGGCTGCCGGAGACGAGGTAAACCGCGAGGTGACCGCATTCCTCGACAGCCTTGACGTTGCGCCGGCTACTCCCGCAGCCGCGACGTCAAAATCAGGCTCGGTTCCAGCCGGCGAGATCGAGGTCGACTTCGACGCGCCGCCTGGTTACGCCTCGCAACGAGACGGCCGCATGGTCGTGTTGACTCCAACAACGGTCGACGAGAAGACGCCGTGCGCTTACGGCATCAGCCCGGCCCGACCTTCGACCGGCGCGCTCGACGCAGATGCCCGCGCAGCCATTCTCGACGCGCTGCCCGGTTGGCAGCTCAAGAGCGACAGCTACAACGCGATGCGAGGCGTCGCCGGCGCCGGGTGGCCGTTCTTCTGGTTCCGCGCCGATGTTCAAAGACTCGTCGGGGGAAGCTACGAATACGCCACAGCCATGACAATGGCGTTTCCAGCCAGCCAGGGGCGGGTGAACATCGTCTGGGGAGTTGGAAACCCTGCGCGGTGCACGTTGGACGATCTCTCTTTCACCCGTCTGTTCCACAGTCTCCGCCCGCGCGGCTGGAACCCTGACGGCGGCAAGGCGTTATCCAAGGAGCTTCAAGGAACATGGCGTAATAGCCAGCGCGTCGGCATTGCCCAGTACAAGTTCATGGCCAACGGCCGATATGAGTTCGGTATTGGAACCGTCACGAATATTGGGCTGCTCGAGAGGACGTCTTCCAGCGTTTCGGACGGACGTTACGAGCTTCGCGGCTCCGAGCTTACTATCACCCCGGATCGTCGCGACCGTGGCGCGTCCAAATATCGCGTGCGAATCTACGACGAGTTCGTCCTCGGACGATGGACGCGCGCGATGTCGCTGCTCGACGAGACCGCGAAACCAGCGCTAGAAGCGCAGTATATGCGAATCGAGGATCCCCGCTGATTGATGTGTTCCGCCAGCGGCAGTTCAACAACAAGCTGAACCAGACGCCCAAATAGCGGCGCTGTTCTTGTTGATCGGGCGCCGGTTAGCGCGAGCCTTAGACCATCCAATCGAGCTATCGAACGAGCAATTTTAGAACTGAGGAGAATATGCCTGATAAACTGAGAGAGCTCAAAAAGAGAATCTCTAAGCTGCCATCTGAAGAACTACTACGCATTGTCAACAACTCCTCCGAGGGTTATCGTGCGGAAGCAGTCATCTTCGCGAGAGAAGAGTTAGAGACGCGCGGCCCCATCTCATTTCAAGAAAACGCTGGCGAATCCAGCAGCACAGTCGAGCAAAGTGCGCGTTGCCGAATATGCGGCGGCTCAATGCGTTCAGGATTACTATCAACAGAGAAAGAACTGATGATCATTTTTACTGACAACGGCGAGGAACGGTACTTGGATGCGTTAGCTTGTTCGGAGTGTGGAGAAGTGAGGTTCGTCGTAGATTTCGAGACTTGATTTATGAAGCGGGAAAAATATAACAACTACATCAAACGGATCGCGGCGGGCGTAATTTCATAAGAGTTCAAACGATCGGCGTAGGGGAAATTGTGAGCAGGCCTAACGGACGTTCCACCGGAGCCGCCGCTCCGTCATTTTTATAAGACTTTAGCCGGTGGCGGCCCCGCGAACCCGTCCGTAAGGTAGATGAAACATGAAACTGGATAAAGAGAAAATCGACGAGGCGGTTTTAGCCCTTTTGCTGTTGGGCGTTCACGATGGCGCGCGCGTGGAAGGGGTTCGACTGGGAGTCAATGAACCGGCTTTACGAGAAGGGTTATATCTCGGATCCTCGTGGAAAGGCGAAATCAATTGTCTTCACGGAACAAGGCCGTCGGCAAGCCGAGCGTCTTCTGGAGCAACTGTTTTCAGAAGACAATGCCGCTGCCGCCCCTCAACCTAGTGAGCATGTTTACGCAATCATACGGTTCGACCGCTTTATGCAGTCATCGGAGAATTCCTTCACGGTAAAGGAAATCGTGAGCGCTCAAGCTGTAGCCGAAGCTGAAGTCAATCGACTCAATGAATTGAATGCAGACAAAAACTGCACATACTTCTGGCAGGCGACGCGCCTATTTCCCGAAGGGAGGTCGGCTGGTAACCGACACGGCGAGACGGCCTAACACGGTCTG
>DATCXQ010000496.1:0-3860 GCA_036565725.1 Blastocatellia bacterium | reverse complement strand
GATAGAACAGACGCGCGAGTCCCTTGCTGGCGCCCGTGAGGGCGACGGCGAAAGGCAGTAAAATATTGAGCGCCGTCGCCAGGTCGTTCGGATTTTCGAACATCCCTCCGACCAATCCTTCGATACGCAGCCCCTGCGCGGCGAACTCGCCTTTCATATAACTCCTGATTGCGCCCACGCCGAGCGCCGCGCCGCAGACCACGACCAGTTTCCACAACGAAAAGATTCGTCGGCGCGTGTCAATCAAATTGACCATCAGTATGAAGATGATCACCGTCTTGAGATATGGGTCGGTGAGCGTGTTCAGGCTGTCCTTCGGCGAGGCGGCGATTGGCATGAAGAGCAGTCCCAGAGCCGCGATGGCCACGAGCATCGTCATCTCCAGCGTCCAGACCGACAGCCTGTCGCCGGCGGCGCCTTTCGATAAGATGTAAATCGTCAGAACGCTCATCGCCACAATCTTGACCAGCGGAAAATCGCCGAGAGCCGGGAACAGGTCGTTCGGGCGCGCATAGAGCATCAGTGTGAAGAGATAAACGCCCGCGAACGCCAGCCAGTATTTGCCCCGCGGGGCCCCGGCGCCGGATCTGAGCGGGGGACCGGTATCGCCGCTCTGCGTTTCAGCGTTCGATCTCTCCGCTCGGCGGTTGAAAAGCGATCCGGCGCCAGACGTGAATGGGAGCGCTATTTCACCGCTCTGCGCGACGACTCCCGGTTTCTTCGCCCGGCGGTTGAAAAGCGATCCGGGCCGGCTCTGAGCGTTGAGAACACCGCTCGATCTCGTTGCTCGGCGATTGAAAAGCGCTCCGTGCCGAGTTTGATCATTGAGATTGTGGGATCGCATTCTCATACTTACGGTTCGGTCAGTTTTTACGAGTTTTTGAAATCACCCAACTCTTTTCGCGTTGTGCGAACCCATTCTTAGTCGCTCCGCGACGAAAAAGCGCTTCCCTACATCTGACAAAATTCACTGGCCAGCGATTACTTGTCGGGCGCGGCTCCCTCGCGGCAAGAAGCGCGACATCGTGGCGCGAAATTCCATTTTCTCCGCGTCGGTCACGGCGCCCAACGCATAGGCGGCGAATATGTATACCGCTCCAAACACAGCGCCGCAGATAACCAGCTTGACCAGCGTGTGCGCCTGCGCGAGCGGGAGCTTCACCGCGTAGGCGGCGAGAGCCGCGGCCCCCGCGGCCAGAGCCGTCTTCAGCGCCGGCGTCAGATGGCGCAGATCGTTGGCTACAAAACCGAGTCGCCGCCCGACAGCCGTCACGACTATCGCCGCCTCCAGCGTTTGCAGCCCGACCAGGGCGCTCACGGCGCCGATCAGCCCCGCCGCGTGAATGCCTATGTAAAGCGCCCCGAACGTCACCGGCAGCAGCGCCAGGTGGAGTTTGAAGCGGAAGAATTTGAACTCCTCGTGCGCGCGTATCGGCGATCCGGTCAGCGTCATCGGGAGCAGCGCGCTGAACAGATAGATCCCAAAGAGCGGCGCCGCCTCACTGTAAGCGCTTGTAAACAGCAGCGTGATGATCTCGTATCGCACAACGAACATCAGCGCGCAGATCGGGACGACCACCAGCGCCAGTTTACGCGCGGCGTTCAACCAGATCGGAATAATGGCGCGCCGATCACCCGCCGCCGCAAGTTTCGACACTTCCGGGATCAGCGCGCTGCTGAACGAAAATGTCAACAGCCCGAGCAGCGGCAGTTGAAACAACCCGGCCGAGTAGACCGCGAATCCGGCGGGCGGGAAGTAGCGCGAGACCATGAAGTTGTGCAGATCGCCTTGCGCGGTTTGCGCAAAGCTGCCGAGTCCGTATGGCAGCGCATTGCCGATCTGCGCCTTGAACAACGCCAGGTCGAAGGCGCCGCAAATCCTCTCGGAACGCTGGCCGAAACGCCGCTGGATATAGACGAACATAAACAGGATCTGCAGCATTCCCTGAATCGCCGCGGCCCAGATCATGGCCCTGACGCTGTGGAAGGCGAGCGCCGCGCCGACGGTCAACGCCGATTTCGTCAGTTGAGAGATCACGATGAAGACCGACGACGCGCGGACGTCGCCGAGCGCAAGCGGGATGACTTCAAGGTTCGACGACACCAGCCAGAGCAGAATCGTGACGCCGAGCAGCGGCATGTAAGCCGGCAGATCGCCGCTCTCGAAGACGAGCAGCGACCATTCGGGATAGAAAATGAAAAGCGCGCCAGTGAGCGCGCCGATCGCGCCGTAAAACGCCAGCACGTTGATCATCACTTGCAGCTTCTTCTCCGGCGCGCGCGGCATAAAGTAGTAGGCGGTGGAGGCCACCTGCAGATTCAGCGCCGATGTCGTGGACATCAGAATCTGGAACACCTGTTTGTACACGCCGAACTCGGTTTGACTCAGCATCCGCACTAACAGGAGTGGCGCAATGAACGAGAGTCCGAAGGCGATTGAATTCGCCATCGTCAGCCACGCCGCCCGGCGCGCGAAACCGCTTTGTCCGTCTTGTTCGCTTTGCCCTCTCTTCATTGCGCCTGCGCGAACCAACTCGTGTTCTTGACGAATCGCGCCAGATCGTATTCGCCGTGTACGCGACGCAGCGCCAGTGGATCGTTCCGCTCGTTGTTCAGCCCGACATCGGTCGTCACGGCGCACTGGTAGCCGGCGCGGGCGACCTCGCGTCGCGTTCGGAGGTCGTAATCGCCATTCGGATAGCAGAATGTTTCGACCTGTCTTCCGATCGCGTTTTGAATCCGGTCCCGCGATTGGGCCACCTCCTCGCGCAACCTGTCGGCGCCGAGGCCAGTCAGAATCGGGTGCGTCAATGTATGTGACCCGATCTCCACTCCGGCGTCGGCCATCTCCCGCGCCTGGCGCCAGTTGATTGCGCAGTACTCCGCGGGCGGCCGCTCAGGCAGTTTCACCCTTAGCTCAAAGGCCAGTCGCTCGATTAAGGCGTCCCTGGCTTCTTCTGAAAGCGGCTTGAGCGCGGCGTTGATCAGCCCTGCGGCCACCGCGCGCGACGCGCCGCCGTTCAATTCCAGCCTCAGCTTGTGATCACCAATTCCGATCTCGAACGATTGCGGCGCGGCGAGCGCGGTCAGATAACGCGGTTTGTCCGTCCAGAGCCAGGTCGTCCCATTCACAAATTCGGTCACGACGAAGACCGTGGCGGGCGCGCAATGTCTGCGCAGAATCGGGAAGGCGATCTCGTAAGCGTCGCGATAACCGTCGTCAATCGTGATCGCCGCCAGACCCGGCGGAATCTCTCGCCTTCGCAAACAGTCCGCCAACTGCGAAAGCGGGACGAGTGTGTAATGCGCCGCCAGATACTGCGCCTGCGCGGCGAAAGCCCGCGCCGAAATCCGCGCTCCGCCCTCACGCTCGCTGAAGCGGTGGTAGGTGATAATCAACGCTTGGCCGCGATGCGCCCATCGGAATGGGGCGAATGCGCCAGTGATTCGTAGTAGATTGAGTACAGATTCTTTCATCATTTACTGAGGAGGGCATTTTCCATTTCCATTTGCGATTTGATATTTGTCATCGCCTCAGAAATCTCCCAATGTTCATTGGGCATTGAATCGGAGGCGCCTCTGACAATGGCAAATACCAACTCGCAAACGGAAAATGAAAAATGGAACTCTTTGTCCATTTTGCGATCTACTGACTGTACCGGTGTCAGCGCCCTCCTCCCATCGAGATGAATGAGAGAAAGCTTCCGAATCCGGCCAGAGACAGGATATAGGCCACCTTCTTCTTGGTGTTGCCGTTCACGATCACGGTGTCGCCGGCCTGCAGAGGGATGTTTTCCTCCACGCCGGCCTTTCCTTCGAGAATGCGCTTGACGTTGACCTTCAACGTTTGAGCGCGGCCG
>DATCXQ010000485.1:0-8198 GCA_036565725.1 Blastocatellia bacterium | reverse complement strand
TTCTGGCCACGCTCTGATTATGCACAGTAAATAACGATGAGAGTAAGACCACGAGCACGTTCGCCGACTTTACTTCACATAACCCCGGACTTCACATAGTCGCCCTTATGCTCTGCAGAGCATAAGTGCGAATCGTTGCATGGGCCCTGGCAGGAGTGCTCTTTCTCGTAGGTTGAGACCCGCTTCGTTTGGACTCACCATGCGATCTCTCAGTCAAGCACCGCGTCTCGGCGGCCTGCATCGCGCCTCACGGTTACATTGTAAAGTCAGCTTTTTCACATCTGCCGAGCATCCGGCAGATGCTACGACTTAAAGACTCATCGCCCACCTGATATGGGCTATGGAAACACCGATCGAGATTGATTGTTGTTTCATTTCATCCTCGCGCCTCGTGGCGCACGCTCTGCAGAGCATAGGTAAGAATCGTTGCCAGGGGTCTAACAGAGCGGCGTCTTGTCACGCTGTGAAGCACGCGCGGGCGCGAGAAGGTAGCGGCAGGCATCCTCATCCAATCTCATTCCAACCGATTTTGACCTCTCAATTTCCGGTTTTTTGAACCCGGCCTACCGCTCATCGTATATCAGTACGAGGCAGGCTGTTCGTAAGGCCGAATATCTTCACAGCCTGATAACAGCGATGTAACGTCAACCTTTCTGAATCTTCGACCCAGCATTACATTTCGCCGCCGCGCCGAACCGTGTTTTCAGTTGTATGCGCAGTCTCGCTCCGTTTTGAGCTGTGGTTGTTAGTGAACTCCGTCTTGCGTCGTCAATTACAGGCATGCCGCTGTCGCGAAGTCGCGTGGCATCAGATGTTATTACCAGTCCGATCGGAGGGACGAATGTGAAACTACTCGATTACAGGGTCATTGTCGTAGTGGCGCTGTTGTTATTGATGAAGATTACGGTTCTCAACCCGCGCGCCGGGCTGATTCTGCTCGGCCTGATCCCCGTGTTGCTGCTAATCGCTCTCCTTTTCAGGATGGCGCTGCGTTCACATCTCGACAGAGTGACGACGGGCGAGGCTGGGATGATCGGGATGACAGGACGGGCGGATACCGAGCTTGCGCCGGAAGGGACGGTCTTTATTCGCGGCGAATTGTGGAGGGCGAGGGCGAGAATCAGAGTCGCGGCGGGGGAGAGTGTGCGCGTCACCGGCGTGGACGGCTTGACGCTGGAAGTCGAACACGCGGACAAAGACAAGGCGATGATGAACAGGCGAGCATCTTTTCTTGATTGAGCCTCAATCGAGACGATTTTGGAGGAAATGGTTATGGAAAACTTTTTGTCATTAACTGTGATTGGAATCGGGCTGGTTCTGTTCTATTTGCTCGGCTCGATCAAAATCCTGGCGGAATATGAACGCGGCGTGATCTTTCGACTGGGACGTCTGCTATCGAAGGCCAAAGGGCCGGGTTTGATCTTCGTCTTCCGCCCGATTGACCGGATGCAGCGTGTGAGTCTGCGGACGGTGACGATGGACGTGCCGCCGCAGGACGTGATCACGCGGGACAACGTGACGGTGTCTGTCAACGCGGTAGTCTTTTTCCGCGTGATGGATCCGCGCCTGGCGGTGGTCGAGGTCGAGAATTACCTCTACGCCACTTCGCAACTCGCGCAAACGACGCTGCGCTCGGTGCTGGGCGAGGCGGAGCTGGACGAACTGCTGTCGGCGCGCGACAAGCTGAATGCGCGGCTTCAGGAGATTCTAGACAAGCACACCGATCAGTGGGGCATCAAGGTGTCGCTCGTCGAGATCAAGGCCGTTGACCTGCCGCAGGAGATGCGGCGAGCAATGTCACGTCAGGCCGAAGCCGAGCGCGAAAAGCGCGCCAAGATCATTCACGCCGAAGGCGAGTATCTGGCCGCCGAAAAACTGGTCAGAGCCGCAAGCGCGATTGCCACAGAGCCGGTGGCGATTCAGTTGCGCTACCTGCAGACGCTGACGGAGATCGGAGTGGAACAGAACACTACGGTCGTCTTCCCGATTCCGGTTCAGATGCTTGAGGCGCTGCTCGGGACCAAGGACAGGGAGAAAATGGAAATTCCGGTATCCCGCCGGCATGAACCGGTTGCGGTTTCGCGGGATGACGCTTAGTAACCCCGGCATAGTAAAAGGCCCGGCTGGCAAGGCCGATTGTCAGGGGCAGCGCCAGCCGTTGTCGTGATTTGAAATCACAGTACAGGTAAATCAATGAACATCTCGACCTTGATCCTCTTTGTGTTTGGCTTTGTCGGGCTGATCGTGGGCGGTGAATTGCTGGTGCGCGGAGCATCACGTCTGGCGGCCGCCGCCGGCATTCCGCCTTTGATCGTCGGTCTGACGGTCGTCGCAATCGGCACCAGCTCGCCGGAGATCGCGGTGATGACGCGGGCGGCGTTCGGCGGGCAGTCGGAACTGATCATTGGCAACGTCGTAGGAAGCAATATCGCCAATGTGCTGCTGATTCTCGGCCTTTCCGCAATGGCTGCGCCGCTCATCGTGCCCCACCGATTGATCCGGCTGGAGGCTCCGCTGATGATTCTGGTCTCGTTCGTGATGCTGCTCATGGCGCTCGACGGCCGCGTCAGCCGTTTGGAAGGCGCGATTCTGTGCGCCGGATTCCTGACGCATCTCCTGTTTATGCTCCGCGAGCAGCGCGGAGCCGCGCCAGCCGGTCAGAACGACGTGAAGGCGCCCAGGCGCAATTGGAAAGATTGGGCGCCGAATGTCTCGCTGGTGATTGCCGGGCTGGCGCTGCTGGTGATCAGCTCGAACTGGCTGGTGGACGGCGCCGTCGCACTGGCGCGCGCGATGGGCGTGAGTGAATTGATCCTCGGCCTGACGGTCATCGCCGTCGGCACTTCGCTGCCCGAACTGGCGACTTCGATCATCGCCGGATTGCGCGGCGCGCGTGACATCGCCGTGGGCAATATCATCGGCAGCAATATTTTCAACATCCTCGCCGGATTGGGACTGACCGCGCTGATCGCGCCTGGCGGGGTGCAGGTTTCTCAGGCGGCGTTGCGCTTCGACATTCCGGTGATGATCGCCTCCGCCGTGGCCTGCCTGCCGATCTTTTACATTGGTCACAGAATCTCGCGCTGGGAGGGCGGGTTGTTTTTTGGCTACTACATCGCCTACACGACCTACCTGATTCTGACCGCAACGCGACATCACATGACCTCGCAGTTTCGCGTCGTGATGCTGTGGTTCGTGATCCCGTTGACGGTCGTGACAATACTGATATTCATCTACCGGACGGCGCGGGCCGACAAATCAAAAGCGGAATCAGCGCCCGGCGCTTCGCAAGCTTCGTAGCATCTCCGTCAAATTTCCACTGGCAACGCAGCCAATCCGCGCAAGATGAGACTCCGACGCCAGCGCAGCGACTCCGGCGAGCCTTTCAATCGCAGGTTGGGCATTCGTTCGAGCAACGTGTTAATGGCGATTTGCGCCTCCAATCGCGCCAGCGCCGCGCCCAGGCAATAATGAATCCCGTGTCCGAACGAGAGGTGTTTGTTCGGCTCTCGTTCGATGTCTAGTATGTCTGGATTCTCGAACACCGTTTCATCCCGGTTCGCCGACCCGATCACTCCGAGCGTCATTTCCCCACGCGAGATTGTCACTCCCTGAATCGTCACGTCCTCACGCGCATAGCGTTCGGTGGACATGAACACCGGCGCTGTGTATCGCAGCAATTCCTCGACGGCCGATTTAATTAGCGACGAGTCGCGGCGTAGCTTATTCATCTGGTCCGGATGTTGCAGCAGCTCCAGCGCTCCGCTGCCGATCAGGTTGACCGTCGTTTCGTGTCCGGCAACCAGCAACAAGAAGGTCATCGCCAGTAATTCGTCCTCGCTCAGCCTGTCGCCGGCCTCTTCCGCCTGTATAAGGGCGCTTACCAAGTCATCCCGAAGATCGGCTCGTCGCGCTTTGAAATGCCCGCGCAGGTAGCGATTGAACTTCCAGATAGCCGGGATGACGCGCCAGTTCGCGTTGAACTGATCGACCGCCACGATGACCTTCGACCATTTATGAAACTTATCGCGGTCTTGAACCGGCACGCCAAGAATTTCAGTGATGATCGTCATCGGCAGCGGCAACGCATACTCGCGGATCAAATCCATTTCGCCTTTCCGCGCCACGGCGTCGAGCAAATCATTCGCCAGCGTTTGCACACGATCTTGCATCTGTTCGATCAGGCGTGGCGTGAACGCCTTATGCACGAACTGTCGCAGCCGCGTGTGATCCGGCGGGTCGAGATCGACCATGGTGCGTTCCAGCGGACGGAACATCGGCGGTACCCACGGCTGCTTGCGAAGCTGTTCTGGCGTCAGTGCGTTATAGCGGCTCTTCGCGAAGCGCTCATCCGTAAGCAGTGTTTTGACATCTTTGTAGCGCGTCACCAGCCAGACCGGGGTTTTGTCCGGCAGCGTGATGCGGCAGACGGGTTGTTCCGCACGCAAACGCGCGAGGAGTGGGAAAGGGTTTGCCTTAAATTGTGGACTGAGGATGTCCACCTGTTGCGCTGTGTTCATAATTCTATTCGTCCATCACCCGGATTCCACGATCAGGCGGCTCCGAGCGGGGCGTGGCGCGCTCAAGCGACCATTTGAGCAAAGGCGGTGTGACGAGGGTAGTGATGATAACCATGATCACCACAGCGCCAAAAGAGGCCGCGCCGATGACCGGCTCGCTTACGCCCTGCGCGTTCGGCAGCGTGAGCGTGGCTCCGATTCCGGCAAAGATCAAACCTACTTCGCCGCGCGGGATCATTCCCAAACCGATCGCGAGGCGGTTGATCGGGCGTTCCATCACGGCCAGCGAACAGACCTGCTTGCCGATGATCGCCGCGAGCGTCAGCACAGCGGCGAACCCAAGCAGCTCCAGACGCGCGAACGCGCTCAGATTAACTTTCAGTCCCATCGACACGAAGAAGATCGGCACGAGTAACGCGCTGACCGGTTGGAGCAATTCATCCAACCTATGTTCACCGCGGTCACGAAACAACTCGAAGTGCGCTTCATCGAGCACAAGTCCGGCGGCGAATGCGCTCACAATCGGAGCTAATCCCACCTGCGAAGCCACCCAGGCGAGCAGTAAGCAGAAGGCGACGGCAAGCGCGAGTAATACGCCCCGGGTTTCCAACCGGCTCGCGCGGCGGAAGAGATGCGGAACGAGATAACGTCCCGCGGCAATCGCGCCGGCGAGGAAGAGGATGGCCTTGACGGCGATGACCATCACGCCAGCGGTGGACAGCGCCGATCCTGCCACCGCGGCTTTGATTGCGCCGGCCACGACCGCCAGGATCAACAAGCCCAGCACGTCGTCAATCACCGCCGCCCCGAGAATGACGCGAGCCTCTCGTGATTGCAGTTTTCCCATGTCCTTCAAGACCCGAGCCGTGATGCCGACGCTGGTTGCGCACAGCGTCGCGCCGATGAAGATGTGCGTAAGAAGCGATTCACCCGGCAGGAAGTAAGCCGCCACACCCCAACCGAGAAAGAACGGCGCTAGCACTCCCGCCACGGCCACCAGCAATGACGACCATCCGACCTCTATCATCTCGGTCAGGTTCGATTCCAGTCCGACTTCAAAGAGCAGGATGATCACGCCGATCTCCGCGAGCGCTCCGATTACCTCATTCGTTTTCAACGGCTCAGCCGCAGTGAAACCCGCGAGCGCAAGATTGCCGAGAATGATTCCGCCGATCAACTCGCCTAGCACTGCAGGTTGCCGGAACCGCTCGAAGAGTTCGCCGCCGAGCTTGGCGACGATTAGCATGACGGCGACGCCTGCGAGCACTACCGGATCAAGGCCGTGTCCCGGCTCCGTACCGGCTGCCTCACCGGACCCGCTGCCGGCCGCGATCTGTGGGCTCAAGAACCAGAGTCCGCCGGTTGCGAGCAAGGTACAAATCAGAATGCGTTTTGTCATCGGTTACTGTCGTCCGGCTCCAAACGTCGCCTCCATGGGGTTGCACGCTCAATCTCCACCCAATAATTCTTTGGCCGCCATTTCGTCAGTAATAAGGACGTTGAACAAACGCCCTCGGAGCGCCGCCCGCAACGCCGCCGTCTTATAGCGGCCCGCCGCCACCACCACCGTCTTTTGGGCTTTCACCATCGCCTGGGCCTGCGCCACGCCCAGCGCCGGAAAAATATTCCATTCGGGCGCCGTCGTCCCGTCCTCGGCGAAAAATGAGTAGTTGAGGTCGCCGATCGCGCCTTCTTTGAGGAGGGCGGCTTCGGTCAGCTTCAGGTTTTCGAGCATGTATCGGTGAGGGCGCGGCGCGAGTTTTTCATAAGCCGGATCAACCTTCAGGCAGCCGAGGCTGGTAAACAGAAAATCGGCGCGCTTCATCTCGGCCAGCACCTCCTGCACGGCTTTGCGGTGGCTGAACTCTTCATACTCCTCTCGGACCTTCTGGCGCGAGAGTGGCCTGTTCATCGGCAAGCCGGTGGCGAAATGGGCGCGTCCCGGCAGCCTACCGCTCCTCACCCAGAGCAAGGTCACCAGCACCACCGGGTCGATGTGCGTGAGCACGGGACCGGTATCGATGACCGCGGCGGGAACCAGCTTATTGTCGCGCGCCTCTTGCGGCAGGGCCAGCACCATCTCGTACATCGTGTCGCCGCCGCCGAGCGCGACAGTCGCGCCCGACCCCACGGCCTCCTCGAAGTATTGCGCCGCCGCCTTGCCGATCATCCGTCGCAGGAAGGCCAGGTCGTCGGCGTAAGAAACGACCACTGCCGCTTGCAAGTCGTATTTGCTTTTGAGTTGTTCGCCCAATTCGTACAGCTTTGGCGGGTTGAATTCGATTCTCACGTAGCCTTGCTCGCGCGCTTCGGCGAGCAGGCGCGCCACCTGAGTTGTGGAGGCGCGGATTTCGTGCGAGATGTCGGTCTTGGTCATCTCCTTCTCGTAGAACAGATGGGCGACTTTCAAGACCTGCCGCAAACGCTCATCGACATCCGGTTTCCTGGGCATGCTTTGCTCTCCTTTGTTCTTTGCAAGGTCGCCAGCGCGACCACCCCAGAGTTTACCTACTCTGCCCCCTTTCGTTTAAGTGAAAATCGTTATGTGCGTTTTAACACAAATTGTTTGAACCAGCATTAACTTTTGGCGTAATATCTGACGGCATCGATGGACCCCAATTAAACCGAGGTAAAAACGTATGTGGCGACTGCCGGTCAATTTATTGCTGGGCGCGCTCGCCGCCGGTGGAATCATTCTGGTTTTCCTCCTCCGGCTGGCGCTGAGCGATCGGCCGCGTGGCGTCGAAGCCGGCCCGTCAAGAATGATCGGCCTGAAAGGCAAAGCCGTGACCGAAGTCGCTTGTGAAGGCCGCGTGATGGTGCAGGGTGAATACTGGTGGGCGCGCGCGCGCGGACGGATCGCCGAGGGCGAGAGCGTGCGCGTCGCCGACATCGACGGGATGACGCTCGAAGTCGAGCCGTGTCCGGACAAGTCCATGATTCCACGCCAGATTTCCGCCGTCGCCGCGCCGGACTCCGATCTTCAATAGCGCCTGACCTGCGCTCGCCGGATCAGGCGGAGGTAATTGTTATGCTGGAAATGTTTTTGATCCCATCTATCGCGCTTTTGTTCTTGTTCGTCTACTTCATCAGCGCCCTTAACGTCGTCCCGGAATACGAGCGCGGCGTCATCTTCCGGCTCGGGCGTTTGCTGCCGAAAGCCAAAGGGCCGGGCGTCGTTTTCGCCTTCTGGCCGATTGACCGCATCGTGCGCGTCGACTTGCGCACGGTGACGCTCGACGTGCCGCCGCAGGACATCATTACGCGTGACAACGTCACGGTTTCGGTCAACGCCGTCGTCTATTTCCGCGTGCTCGATCCGCGACTGGCCATTGTGGAAGTCGTGAACTACCTCTATGCCACGTCGCAACTCGCGCAAACGACGTTGCGCTCGGTGTTGGGCGAAGTCGAACTCGACGAGTTGCTCGCGGCGCGCGAGAAGCTCAACGCGCGTCTGCAGGACATTCTCGACCGTCAGACCGACCGCTGGGGCATCAAAGTATCGCTGGTCGAGATCAAGGGCGTGGACTTGCCGCAGGAGATGCGCCGGGCGATGTCGCGCCAGGCCGAGGCCGAACGCGAGAAGCGCGCCAAGATCATCCACGCAGAAGGCGAATATCAGGCGGCCGAGAAGCTGGTCAGCGCGGCCAGCGCCATCGCCACAGAACCGGTCGCGAT
>DATCXQ010000250.1:0-2039 GCA_036565725.1 Blastocatellia bacterium | reverse complement strand
TGCCCCGGCGGGGGGCGAACCTCGGCCCCGGGGCAGACACACAGGTCTGCCCCTACGTTGATTTACGTGGTTGCATTTAATTTTCAAATGCCATTAGTCTGTCCCACTATTACTGTACCAGGTTGAACTGCTGAAAAATGCGAGTAATTATCTATCTCCTGTTGTCTTGGGCGACGATGTTGCCCGCAATCGGCTGCGGCGCCAGAAACGAGTCCTCGCCCGCGACGACAGCCTCGACCTCACAAAACCCTTTTGACGATTTTCTTAACGCGGGCGTCACGCCCGCCGACGGGTTCGCCTTTGCCCTCGGCGATCCCGACGGCAAAGGCGCGTACACCGACAAGGCGACGGGCAAAACTCACAACGGCTGGTACGTCGCCACGCGGTTCGCCGAAAAATACAGCATGGGGATTCACACAGGCGAAGATTGGAACGGCGTCGGCGGCGGCGACACCGATCTCGGCCAGGACGTCTTCGCCGTGGCCAACGGCCGCGTGGTTTTCGCCGAAAACTGCGGCAGATTGTGGGGCAATGTCGTCATCGTCGAGCATGTCTTTTACGAAAACCACCAACGACGAAAAATTCGCTCGCTCTACGCGCATCTCCAAACGATCAAAGTCAGGCGCGGCGAGGAAGTGAAGAGGCGTCAATCGATCGCGACCGTCGGGCAGGACCCGGACAAGACGTTCAACGCGCATCTGCATCTGGAACTGAGATGGGACGAGACGCTCGCGCCGACCTACTGGCCGTCATCGGACGGCAAGGACGAGAAGTGGATGCGCGGGCGTTACGCCGATCCGTCGGCCTTCATCGCCGCGCGCCGCAAACTGTTCGTCCCTCAGCGGGAGCGGACGCTGGTTCTGGTCGATCAAGAGAGCTACAAGATGCGCCTCTATCAAGACGGGCGCGTCAAAGGGGCGTACGACATCAGCCTGGGCCAGGGCAAAGGGCCGAAGGAAGTTCAGGGCGACAACAAGACTCCGAAGGGGATGTATTTCGTCATCGGCAAACACCGTGGTCAATTCGATGGGGCTTACGGCGCCTACTACGGCGGGCACTGGATCAAGGTCAATTATCCGAACAGGTATGACGCGGCGCGCGGAAGAGCCGCCGGACACCTCACTCCCCAACAGGAAGCGGCGATTGCGGCAAAGTGGGAGAATCGGGCGTCAACATTGGAGAACACAAGGTTGGGCGGAGGCATCGGGTTTCACGGGTGGGCGCGGGAATGGAGCAATGACGGGCCGCGACATCTGTCCTGGGGTTGTGTGGTGTTGCACCTTTATGATGTCAGTAATGTTTTTAATCAGATTTCGCCGGGCGCAATGGTGGTTATTTTCTGAATTTCGGATGACCTTCGCAGTTTCTGCGGCTATAATCCCCACTGTTTGACTTTCGATTCTTCTTCGCGCGCCGGTCATTCGCTTCGGCGCCGCGACGCTTACTGGCTGGAGCGATATTCGTAGCCTGAAAGCGGGTCCTTTTATAGTGAGCAAAATCAGGGGCATGACAGATCAGCCTGAGGGCGCGACGGCTTACCAGGATGAATGGGGCGCAGTCACGCATGAGGTTTATCAGGCGGCGGAGTCTCTGCGCGAGCAGGCCGAGAACTTCGCGCGGGCGACATTGGGCGCCGAAGCCGACGGGCGCACGCTGTTGGCTAAGGCGGCGGCGACAGTCACCCGGGCGCTCGAAGATCGTCATGAACCAATCACCAGCCTCGAGGCTTATCTTTTCCAGACTTACAAGCGCATGGTTCTGGCCGAAGCGGAAAAGGAACGCGCGCGCGCGCGGATTCTGGCGGAACTCGCGGGCGCCGTCTCTCAGAATGGGCATGACGCCTCGGCCGAACTGGATCAATATATCTTGATAGAACAACTGCGCAGGCGTATGAATCAGCGCACGCGCTTGGTTTTCGACCTGCTGGCTCTGGGGCACACCTTCGAAGAGATCGGCTTGATATTGGGTAAGAGCAGCCGCGCCGTCCGCAACAACTATTACGAACAGGTGGCCCGGCTGAAACAAGAAATCGGCTGACG
>DATCXQ010000464.1:0-7016 GCA_036565725.1 Blastocatellia bacterium | reverse complement strand
GCCCCGCGGTCAATTGCCGCGCCGCGCCGCCGTTCGTCGGCGCCATCCACAACGCCGAATCGTAGCGGTCGGCCTTCTGATTGACCCAGAAGCGGACGAAGGCGACGCGCGATCCGTCGGGCGAAATCTGCGGATCGGCGATCCACGCGAATTTGAAAAGGTCCGTCTCGGTGATCAGCCGCTTCTGCGCGCCCGAAGAGGCGCCGGACGGAGCGCCGGCGGCGAAAAACGCGATGATCAAAATCGACGTGACGCCCAGGCGGCGATAGGGGTTATTCATTTCAATATTCCTGCTCCCTGAGAGCGCAGGCGCCCCTGCCTGCCTGCTCCGGTCAGTCGGCCCTTGCCGCAAGCAAGCAGGCAGGGATGCCTGCGTTCCCAGATTTGCGTTAAAAATCAGTTGAGCTTCAAATCCAGACTTCGGCGTGTGGCCAGATCCCAGTAATTATCGTAAGGACGATCCGAAGCGAAATCTTCGAGCATGCTGTTTATCGTTTGCATCAACTGTACGCTGAAAGAGTTCCCGACCGTTTGCGGGTGGACTTCGGTGTAGTAGGCGTAGTTGAAATAACTGCGAATGATCACGCTCCTGTCGTCTATCGGGAGCGCCTTCAGGTTCTCGACGAATTTGGACATGGTGTCGTAGCGCCACAGATAGAACTCGACGTTCGAGACGTAGAGAGCCGAGACCTTCTCGTTGATCTCCTTCAGGAATGCGCCTACGGCTTTGACGGCCTGTGGCCCGGAGAGGTCGGCGGTGACCGGGATGATCAGGTTGTGATCCTGCAGGTTCTTAACCACCTGGAAATCGGCCTCGGTCGCCAGGTAGTTGCGATGGCGGCCTTCGAGATCTTTTTCGAGCAGCAGGTCGCGGTAGGCCGGGAAGAAGCGCCCAGTCGGACGGTCGCGGATCGTGTAGCGGACTTCGAGACAGTCGGTGTAGAAGGCTTGATATATCTCGTCGATCGTTTCGATGTCGCGCTGCGAGAGTTGCAACCCGAACGACGCGATTCTCTTCCGCACCTCGGCCGCGAGCCTGTCGGACAGCCTCTGATCGAGCGGCGTGCGGTCGAAGTAATCAATGAAGTCGCGGATCGGGCGGTCGCCCCATTTCTTGTGATCCTTGGGCAGCGGGCGCGCGAAGAGGTTCGACAGGTATTCGACGCGGTTGCGTGACATCATGAACAGGGCCTTGAACATCAGGTGCTGCAACATGGCGTCCCGGCGGATGTCGACCATGAACGCGATCCGAGGTTTGATCTGCGCGATGTAGGTGAAGTTCTGATCCGGCCCCACGCCCAGATAGGCGCCCCCCGTCACGTCCATCTTATCCAGCCGGCCCAGCACATGTTGGTAAGACAACTCGTTCGAGACCAGGTTGTCCGAGCCGAAGTATCCAGCCCTTTCCGAGAGGCGGTTGACGAGTTGCGCGAAGTCGTAGCGCTTCTCGTTGATCTCTACTTTCTGTTGCGCGATGGTCGCGGGCGAGAACGAGAGCAACAGAAACAACGATAACAATGCGAATGACCTGGTCGCCAATTGTCGGATGCGCGTCATAGTCTCGTGTCTCCTGGGGAAAATTCCTGGGGATATCATGAATGGGACTTATAGGGCTCATAGGACCTATGGGATTTATAGGACTCGTGAGTCCTATAAATCCCATAGGTCCTATGAGTCATATTCATGATGTTCCCATGATTTTCAATTCATAAACCCCGATTTTGATCGTCTGCCCGGCTTTTACTTCGGCATGTTCGCCGGGCTGGATTTCACGTCCGTCGGCTTCGATCGAGTTCCGCCCAACGCATTCCAGCTTATACGAGTCGTTGTCTCCTCGGGTCAGGATCGCGTGTTTGCGGCTGATCTCCTGGTCGCCATCTAGTTTCAGGTCGACGAAAAAGTCTTTCGAGCCGCGCCCGATCTCGACCCTGTTCTTGTGCGCGGCGAAAATCGCTTCCCCTTCGTACTGGCTGGAATAGGCGATGGTGAAGAGCGCGGCGCGCGGGCGGACGACAGTTCGGTCGGCGTCTTCCGCAATCGCCTCCGTCCGTTCACTCGGAGGCGCCGCCGGGAGAGACGGAGAAGTCGCAGGCTTCTTCTTTCTGGCAGTGACCTGAGTCTTGGGCGAATCTTCGTCCCAAATGGCCTGGACGCGAACGTGGCCTCTGTCGAGCGCGCCGTCGATGCCGAGCGAAAGGGCGATCTTGTCGGTCTTGAGAACGCGGTCGCCGATCAATTCACGGGCGCGCTCGGTCAGACCGTTCCGCAGGCCTTCCTCAAGCCCTTCGCGTTTGCGCCCCTGCCATAACGCGTCGTCCTCTTTACTCAGGTAGATGATGTACTCGCCGGGCAGATAGGTCGCGCCGCCCGGCGGAGTGAACATCTCGCGCTTCATTACGGCCTCGACTTCGCGCGCGATCTTGACGAAGAACTCGTCCCACTCGCTGAGTTGCTGTTGTTGAGACAAGGGCCCGCGAGATACGGCGTCTTCGCCGTCCAGCCACTTTCTGAAATCGGTCAAAAGTCCAGTGAGCTTCATAAAACTATAGTATCAGGATTGGCGCGGCGAGCGCGCTTTCTACCGCCAGAACTTCCGCGAGACTACACGAACGTTGGGCGGATTTCCATCCAAATCGCCATAGATCCAGCCCTTGTTGGTCTCGACGCCCGGCTCCTTCGTGGCCCAGCTGCTGACTCGAATCTGGAGCCAATTATTGTTCGCCCTCTCGAGCACCTCATGACGCGAGCCCTTGGCGACCGATCCGAGAACCTTTTCCCTTTCCCGCGACCCCGACGGCGCCGAGCGAACGTTCAACCCGTCCGTCACAATTTCGATCTCGTTCGGGGGGCCGAACCCGAAAGGCGTGTCCTGGCTGCGAACGTATCTGTCGACTTTGACAATCGCGCCCAGAATAGCGAAAGCGAAAAGGCCGATGAAGATTCTGCGCCGCACCTTCCAGTTGAATTTATCAACGGCCTTTTTCGCCCGCCCGGGCTTAGGCGGTTCGGCCTTCGTTGGCGGTTCGGCCTTCGCCGGCGGTTTTGAATCGCCCCGGACCGCTGGCGGCTCGCCTTCTACCTGGCTCTGGACTGCGGGAGCGGGGCGCCTCTCCTGTAATTCGACGAAGAATTTCGACGAACGGTCGCCCGGCATCGTTTTTTGCGCCGGTTGCGCCTGACGGAAATCATTATTATCGAACGCGAACTGGATCGGCGGCTTTTGAACGGCGGGTTGCTTTTCAACCAGCGTCGCGGTCGCAAAACTGGCTTGCAAGGGGGCCGTAGCCAACGCCGGATCGAAATCGGGCTGCGCGGGGCCTTCGGGAACCGCCCCGGGAGTAACGTTTAGCCTCGGCCTGATTATCGTAGCGTCATCGGCGTCCTCGAGCGTCTCAGGCGCCTTCTTCTCTTCGCCGACGGAGGCGACCTGCGCCAGATCGCTCCAGAACTCGATCACCGACGCGTAGCGGGCCGCCGGGTTGTCGTCGGTCGCGCGCCGCAACACTTCGAGCAGGCGCCGCCTCACAGGTTCATCTATCGAATCCTCGGGCAGGCAGGTTATCGGGTCGCATGTGAACTGGCTGGGTGGGCGCCCGCAGATGACCGTGTAGAAGCTCTTGGCCAGAGAATAGATGTCCGCCGACGCGGTCAAACGGCTGCGCGTCACTTCTCCATACCCCTCTCCGGGATGATGCTCGGGCGGGGCGTAAATATCGGCGCCGACGCGGGTGATCTCGTTGTCCTCGCCCGTAGCCATTTTGGCCACGCCGAAGTCGGCGATCTTCAGCGTACGGTGATCGGCGCTGAGCAGGAGGTTGTTCGGCTTGAGGTCTCGGTGAATGATCCCCTTGTCGTGGGCGTATGCCAGCGCCTCGCAGGCCTGTTTGAAAAAGAAGAGCGCCTCGTCGAGAGACAGAGCGGCTCCCAGGCGAGAGCGGCAGAGTTTGAGCAGGTCGCCGCCCGGCATGTATTCGAGCGACAGGTAATAAAAAGGCGTGCCGCGCAGGTCGGCGGCGGCGCCATGCCCCCACCGCAGAATCACGTGCGGATGGCGCACGGCGTCGAGCGCGACGGCCTCGTTCTGGAAGTTTTCGATCAGCGTCCGCTCCAGATCGGCGTCGGGCGTGCCTTGCAGGCTGGTGTTGAGCGCCTTGAGCACAACCTCCATCCTGTCCGCCTCGCGATCGCGCGCGACGAAAATTTCCGCGAAGCTGCCGCGGTTCAACCGCTCCACCACTTCGTAGCGTTCGTCGACAAGACTGTTTTCAAGTTTCAGTTCAGGCATCTTTGTTCGGTGATAGGGCGACATGGGGACGGGGCGAGGGGGCGATAAAATTCCAATTCTCTTGTCTCCCTATCCTCTACTCTCTCAGTTATACTCTCTCAATCGCCCCGTCGCCCTGTCTCCCCGTCGCCTCGTCTTCCATTCTTCTTCATCCCGCCGGCGTAGGACTCGACTGCGGATTCGCGCCGGGCGCGCCAGAGGGCTGACCGGAAATGCGCTGCAGAGCGTCCCACGCGTTGCGCGGCTGGCCCAATCCCAGATACGCCATCGCCATATACGACCAAACGTCGGGTAATTTCGCGTCCAATTTCGCCGCCTCTTTCAAATGGGTCACCGCGTCGTCGTACTTCTTCTGATCGAGATCGACCCGGCCCAAATAATAGAGGGCTTCGGCGTTAGACGGATTGGCGGTCAGCGCGGCATTAATGCGCGTCCGGGCCTCATCAGAGCGGCCTTCCACATGGAGCGCGTACGCGGAGTTGACCTCAGGGTCTTTGAAACGATACTGAATCCGCCGGTCCTCATAAGGAGCGATGGTTCCTAACCATTTGTCTATAAACGGTTTCACTGGAGTGTATCCATAGATGAGAGCGCCACTGACCAGGCCGATGATTAATGTAACGAACAACAAGCTCATCTTCATAAGTTTCGACATCTCTCCTTCCAGGGGCGTTTCATCGCCTTGTATCGTCAAGGCGCGGGAATTCAGCTTTTTGGATCTTCTCGCTTCCGATCGGGACGCTTCCGGCTGAGCCACCCCTGGCTGGGATTCAGTTTGAGGTTCGGATTGACGCGCGGCCTGGTGGTTGGCGCCTTCTTGCGACGGCGTGGCGCCCCCCTTTTTGCCGCTTGCGGAGGCCGGTCCGATCTTCCCCGAGGCCGGCTCACGCATTTTGAGGTCGACCTCTATTTTGTTCGCCTGCCGCAGGGGCCCGTCGAGTTCATCAGAAACCCCTCTGGCTTGAGCGGCGCGCGCGGGGACGCGCGGTTTCGTGGCCTCCTCGAAGTACGGGCGCGCGCCGAAATCGACCACGATCGCGGTCAGGTTGTCCTCGGCGCCGCCCTGATAGCAGAGTTGCTTCAACCGCTCGCAGATCTCCTGCGGGCGTTGCCCGTTTTTCATCAAGCGGGCGATATCTTGGTCGGTGACGTGGCGCGTGACGCCGTCGCTGCAAAGCATGAAGCTGGTCCGATCGTCGATCTCTATTTCGCGGAAATCCGGCTCGACTTCGATTTCGGCGCCCAGCGCGCGACTGATCACGTTGCGGCGTGGGTGGCGCGCTGCCTGCTCGGCGGTGATCAGACCGGCGCGCAGAGCCTCGCCGACCTCGCTGTGATCTTCGGTCAAACAGATCAGCCCTTTGCGATCGAAGCGGTAGACGCGGCTGTCGCCGACGTGCGCGACGATTGCGCGACTACCCTCGACGGCCACCATGGCTATCGTAGTCGCCATCCCGCCGAAGTTGGGGTCCGAGCGCGACTCTTCATATATCTTCTGATTGCACAGATCTATGGTGTTTTCGACGACTTTACGCAAATCCTCCTGATGCCGCTGGGCGAAGACTTTCGAGAAGATCTCAACCGTCACCTGACTGGCGCGCGCGCCGCCTAACCGCCCGCCGACCCCGTCGGCGACCAGGAACAGTCCGCGCTCTGGCATCGCCAGCAGGCTGTCTTCATTCGACACCCGTTTCGGATTAAGCCCTTTGTCAGTGATTTGTCCGACTGTAATTTTCACAATTGTTCCTATGTGAAATCGCCATCAGCATCCCGAGCATGAAGAAACTGGTCAGCAGTGACCATCCGCCGTGACTGACGAACGGCAGCGTTATCCCCGTCATCGGCAGCATGCGGATCACCCCGCCGACGTTGACGACGGCCTGAAAACCGAAGAAGGACGTGATGCCCGCCGCGATCAGTTTCGTATACATGTCGCGCGCCTCGATGGCCACGCGCATCCCGGCGATGACGATGATGACGAACGCGGCGATGATGATCGCGCCGCCGGCCAACCCCATCTCCTCCGCGACCGCGGCGTAAATGAAATCGGAGTCGGCGATCGGCACGCTCTCCGGGTAGCCGCGCCCGAGCCCCAGCCCGAGCGCCCGCCCGTCGCTCACCCCGTAGAGCGCCTGGGAAGGCTGGTAAGCGTATTTGTTATACCACGCTTCCTCATTCGACACACCCCGGCCTTCGGCCTCCGCCGATTCCCTCGCCCACCACCAATGTTCCTCGGGGTCGGGGGCGATCCCCCCCTGCCGCCACAGGTAAAACCGCTGGTGGATGCGGGCCGGGACGCCGCGGCCGATCAGCCCCTTGACGCGTTCGAAGGCCGAAACCTGCGACTTGTCGCTGAAGACGTCTACGGCGGTGTTGTAGATTCCAGCCGAGAAGATTGCAGCCCCGAGCAACACGGCGATCAAAAGGATGGCCATAGTCACTTGCGGCAGCCGCCTCACGGCCACCACGTACAGCGTCACGTAGGCCCCGAAGAAGACAAGCATCTGCCCGAAATCCGAGAGCGCGAAGAACGGGATCACCGGCAGGACGGCCACCAGCAGGAACGGCAGCGTAAACCGCCAAGGCGGCATTCCCCAGTAGGTCCGCGAAAGATTGCGGTAATGATCGGCCAGGATTCCGGCGTAGCTGAGCAGGAAGGTGATTTTGACCGGCTCCCACGGCGTGGTGTTGCCGAGGAACTTCCCGCCGCTCGAATAGACGATCGCGATCA
>DATCXQ010000248.1:0-11239 GCA_036565725.1 Blastocatellia bacterium | reverse complement strand
GGGGCAGACCTGTGTGTCTGCCCTGAAGCGGCGCAATTGCCAGACCGGGGCAGACACACAGGTCTGCCCCTACGCTGTCGCGCCGCCGATCCAGTTCTTGGTGTGCCGCTCATATAGAACTACGTTGGCTGGCGCCCGAGGCGCGCCATTCCGGGATGGACATTAACCCTCAGCCGATCAGATGTCTTGAAGCCGTTATAAAAAAATCGTGAAAGATTCTTGAAATCAGCCGCATCTTGTCGCCCCAGCCGAAATTCGACCGAAATTTATTCCGACCTGACCTGCGCTGTCGCGGGATGTACGCGCGCGTCTTGCGCAACGCTTTCACCGAGGATTAAGGATCGATTGTGGCCTTTGCTGACAAACGATGGCGGGTTGCGATTGCGCGCATCCAATTGATAACCGCTGTAAGGGCGTGACCAAGAGGCGCTAAGGGTTGGCGATCACCAGCAAGCTCTTGGCGCAGTCGAGCGTGCAATTCAGGCATTGGTGAAGCGTTTGCGGGTCGAGGGCGGCGAAGCTTTCATCGAGAATCACCAAGTCGGACTGTTGTAACAACGCCCAGGCCAGGAACAGACGGCTGCGCTCGCCGTGTGACAGGCGCCAGCCCGTCTCGCCCACCATCTGCATCAAGCGGTTTGCGGTTGCGTGTATGGTGTGCGGGCGATTTGTTTAATCGCCCTGTTTGCGGCTCTGTCCAATCAAGAGTCCAATCAGGAAAGAGGCGCGAGTAAACAACTCGCGCCTCAGCCCCCCAAAACGCAATCGCAAACCGCGCTAAATCGAACCGCGCAACATTGGGACGCCGTCGATCAAAGCGAGTAACGAACAATCAAAAAGACCCGTGCGTTCCCATCGCGCTGCAGAACCTGGTTCGGTCCGGGTTGATCAGGATCTGCGGTCAAAGTGAATTGCTGTTGCCCCGCCAGGGCGCTCGTCGCCGCAGCCGGGTCGCCGACCGAGTGGTGGGCAGCCATATCCTCTCTGTAGAGATCGAGGCTGGTAATTGTGATCTGTTTCCCCTGAGTGAAATAGGGGAAATAATCCTTGCGAATCGTAGCCGCGAAGGCGCTGGGGCCGTTGACAAACGCCGCCCATTCCGTCGGGAAGTCGTGCCGCAGACTGAAGAGCAGCGCAAGATTCGATTGGCCGGCCTGCTGGAACAGATTATCCAAGCCCGTCTTTACCTTGGTTGGATCCACACCCTGGCGCGCTGTGTAGCGGATGTGCAGAATGACATCGGAGATTGTCGTATAGGCGAAGGCCGGATAGTCCTGGGGATTGGGGAGCTCCAACTTCCACGCGCTCTCCGCTCCCGCGCCCTCAAAGGGCAGGAATCGCTCGTCACGGAGGTTGGTTTCGAACAATCCGCCGTCATTGATCGCTCCGCTGGTGACGATTGACTGTATCGCACCACTGTAATCGACAAAGCGGTCATCCTCAGAGCCTTGGCGTGCGTATTCGCCGTCCTTCGGAAGAGGAGACTTGCGCAAGCTACTCTTCAAGAGCGAAAGAGCGCAATTGACGCTTGTGTATGGGCCGACGACCGACGGGATCGAAAGGGCGACGTTCTTGATGCGGCGCATATAATGGCCCGGACAGTCGAGGTCATAGAGCCATTCGGGAATCGTCACCTGACATGTTCCGGTCGCTTTGAGCGTGAGCAGCGCGAGGGGGTCGAGCTGGCGCAGTGAGACATGGCGCGTCAGCTCCAATTCACGCTTGTTATTGTCGTAGTAGGCCATCTCCATCCGTTTGACATCCAGATGGAGCGCCTCGCCGGAGAGCAGTCCCTTACGCCCGCCGTCCCAGTAGTTGAACTTGATGAAGTCCTGAGCGTCCAGTTCGGGGCGCATGAGCTCCTGTTTCATCGTTCGCTCCGCCTTGCGCGCGGTGTCGAACGCGAACCGGTAATACTCATAGTAAAGCCTCGAAATCTCGCCCTGCATCCACAAGTGGAGTTCCTCGTTGGTGAATTTGTCGTGGAGGAATTGATCCACTTCCTGGTCGTTGGCGATCTGTCGCTGAATGTTCAGATACTCGTGATACGCGACCTGCTCGGCAATCAGCGAAGTGAGTATTTGCCGCCCGATCTGCATCAGTTCGCGCGCGGCCAGATTGTACTGGAACATCCATTCGTCGGCGCGACGTTCGAATCCGGCGGTCTTCGACGCCCGCGCGGCCGCTGCTTCTTCTTCCACCGCCACCATATTGGCTATTGCGGATAACTGGCGTCCGAAGTTAACGAGCATGGATCCGCCAAAGACCGTCGCATGTCCGCCGAGTCCCCAGTAATGCAGATCTACGCCCACCTCAGGCACTAAGGAAAGTGGGGCATGGATCGTGTCGATCACCATCGCCGCTTGTCTTGCGATGTGTCCAAGTGGGCCATGAACGTTAAGATCCTTATCCTCGTTCGTATTCAGATACAAGGCGCCCTGACCTGACGCGCCGGACTGCAGCGCCGGGGAAGCCTTCCCTACAATCTTCAGGTTCGGGAGTTTCTGCAGCGTTATCCGTTTGTCGTACTGCGCGACAAGTTGATCATATGCCGCCTCAAAGTTCTGTTCGTTCAATTCACGATGGTCGAGCGTCAAGGTCTCTCGGACATTTTGGTCCGCCGGAAGACCCAATACTCGCTGGTAGTAGTGGAGTCGCTCCAGAGCTGTGGCGCGGCTGGTCAGCAATGATTTAGTAGTCTCTCGAGCCGATTGCCATTGCAGGAAGCGTACTTCCTGCGCCATCTTCTGGATTTGAATCTCGTGGCGCTGGCGAATGAGCGCGAGGCGCTCGGCCTCGCCCTTCTCTATCGCGGAGAGCAGCGCGCCGCCCAGACTGCGCACCTCGTTGCAGAGCTCCAGCGCTTTTTGAATGAGGATCAGACAACGAACGGGGCCGACAGGCTGGTTGAGGCCGTTGACGATGCTCCCGACGTCGATTCCTGCCGCCGCCGCCTTGACCAGCAGGCCGGGATCGATCGGCGGATCGAAGAGCGCGAGTGGGCGGGTGACGCCCGCAATGCTCATGCAATGACGAATCTTAAAGAGCCGGTCGGCGACCGTGTCCCAGTATTCCAGCATCTTTTCATTGCGCGGGACGCTGAAGTAAAGCGCGCGGCCAATGCCGAAGAGCGACCCTACGCCATTTCCATCCCCGGAGCCGGAGGTAAAGAGGGCGAGATTGAAAGGAAACTGGCTCTCCAAGTCTACCATCGCGTTGCCGATTGGGCCGAGACCATCCTGTTTTAGCTCGGCGAAAGTCTTGGAACGCGTGGCTCCGCGGTCAGGAATGCGCTGCGGCCTCGGCCCCAACAGGTTGGCGGCGAGCACATAACGCATCGTCGCTTCGTTGATGGATTCCACCGTGTCTTGCTGAAACAAGTGATCGCCCCAGGCGATGAGGTTATCGAGATACCTCATAACCACCCAGTATTGATACGCGAGATGCCGCGTCCGGGCGACTTTATGCGGTTGAAACGGGTTGTTGAGAATCGCGGTGTAGCCCCGCATGACCATATCCTGCCGACCTGGATCATCTCCTTCTAAATCTATCCTCGGTGTGCTCAGGAGCCGGAGGACTTCATCGATCTGCATGCTCTCGCCCTCCTTGCGGAAGGCGAGGAATTTCCAGAAGCGGAACTGCGGATCCGCTGTCAGGTCGTTAGAGGTCGGATCGAAGATGTAATGAAACCAGCGCTGAGCCTCGGCAAATCGCTGCGTTTTGCTGAGATGTACGGCGATGGTCAATGGAACATGAAAGAACAGTTCCCAGTTGTAGTTTGCATATGGCCCATCCGTTTTGACATCGATCTCCTTGGGGAAGGAGGTGATCGTCACGTTATCATCACCGTTTGGATTCGGGTCATAGATATTTTGGAAGAAATCCGGAATCTTGAGGTACTCCTGCCATGCAGCGTCCAGTATTCCGGGCAGCGAATCGCTGTTCAGCTTCGAGATCAATTCGCCGACGAACGGATGGAAGAAGTTTTCAAACGTATACGTAAACTCGGGGAGCGAATCACCTAACGAAACCGTCCCCAATTGAGAGGCTTTCGCCTGTTCGTGATAGCCGATGGTATTGTTGGTTTTTTCCATGATTGCCTCCTTCTCCTTATTTTCTAGTCTTATTATTTAATATCGCGCCGGACGGCACGATCTGGCGGTCGCCGTAAATCACACTGCCGGTGGTCCCGATGCCCCGGCGGATATAGGCGTCTTCAGTCACGAATTGCCGCATCGGGGCAGGGGCGGTCACGCCCGGATCGGAATCGATTAACGCCCTCTCGTCCCAGAACGCCGGACCGGGCTGCAGGCGTGGATCACTCTGAAGAATCAACGGCGGAATCCCCACCACCTGCCTCGAGTCCGGATTGACCGTGACGCCATAGCCGGAATAATTGGAGACCGTGTCCTCCTTGACCGTGGTCGTCACGAAGAAGGTGTGGCGGCTGTCTTCGTAGAAAAACGGTAAGAACCACCGGTCTTCCGCTGCGGACCAGCGTTCAGTTGCAATGACGCGCCCTGGAAGCGGATTATTCTTCCCACTAAGTACCTCGTATGTATATGACGGGTAGTCTATGTCAGATGCTGAATAGTAGTTGATGTTCAGTGAATCATTCTCCAGACTTATTGATCGGGTGGGATTAGATAGATATATACTATATATACTTAGAGCCCAGTATATCCCGAGCGTCGTGTCCTCCTGTCGCAACGGAACGCTATGCGTGTTGTAGAGGAGGAATGAAGAGAGAGAGTCCCCGATGATGACCACACGCAAAGCGTCGGGCTCTTCGAAGAATCCCAATCGATAATTCGTGCGATTGAACGCTCCCGCCCCGGCCGCATCGTAACTCCCTAAGTGGGTCGGACGGTTGACGTCCGATGTCTTGGTCGGCTGCCATTTCCCGTTATAGTACTCGCTCCAGCAGAGCACGGCTTGCACCGTCATCTTAGTATTGACTTTGGCCCCGGCCTGGGCATCGCTCTTGAGCTCCGAAAGGGAGTATTCAGTGATTTTGCCGGTTTTAGTTGACGAGGTCGATAATCCATTCGGATCGATCGGGGCCTGTTTGATGATCCGCAGCCAGAACAGCAGCAGACGGCCGTTCCAGACGTAGGGCATAACAGGGTTGTCCTCAATATCCAGGTTGATCTGCTCCCACGGCGTCCAATAACTATCCTCGCGCCGGCGATAGTAATATTTGCGGTTCGCCCCGCTAGTGCGCGCGATGACATGGTCGATCTCACTCGTTCTTTCGGCCAGATCGGCAGGAATGTGATGGATGCCGCACGGCTCCAACTTGGCGACCTCATCCAGCTTCGAGAGATAGTTGAGGACCGCGCCCGTGGCGGCCTCCTCCGTGATGTCGCTTTGAAGCAGCTCGCTCTCGATCTCTTTAAAGAATGGCGATTTGTCATCGCGTAATTCGGGTTCCAGCCAGTTCTCCGGGTAGAGGAAGACCTTGCGATTCGCCTCCCAGACTCGATATCGCTTCATCCATTCCCACTGGCCGGCGTTGAGGCGATTCGGACGGACGCGCGGCTCCAGATTCATCAGGCAGCGCTCGATAAAGAGCTGCGCCGAGGAGAGAGCATGCCGGATGCGCGAGGTCTGCATGGACGGCTCCATCTGGACATCCATCAAGAAGTACTCGAACAGCTTCTCCGGCGTATCGATGTGTTCAGAGGCGGGGTTGGAGCGCATCAGGTGGAGGATATAAGCCACCAGCGCATCGCGCTGCAGCCCGCGCATCGCGTCGTTGATCGGTCGGACCAAATCCCGCCAATCGGCGGCGTCGAACCGGGCGCGCAAGGCGGACAGAAAGTCATGCGCGACCACACCTGTCGGCTCATTGGTCGTCGCCTTAATCAGCGCGCTCGCCGAAATCCCCATCTTCCTGATCAGCGAGAGAGCGTCGTAGACGCGGCGGAACTGATCGAAGTGTTTGAGGCCGGCGATATTGCCGCTGAAATGAGCTAAAACGGCGTTGAGTGAACTACTGGCGCACTGGATTTGGGTGAAGAAGAGGCTCTCTGCCTTCGCCGTCGCCGCGACCGGATCCTGTAGAATGGTCAACAGCGACTCGTCGCCCGGTGAAATCTCCGCTTTAATTCGCGCGTAATCGAGGAGTCCCATCAGCGGCTTGAGCAAGGCGGTCGCGATATTGGCGTCGGGATCGCCGCTCGCCGGCAAGGCATTGAGCCACCCGTCATTAAGGATCAGATAGTCGGAATCGATCGCCAAATGGGCGATCTCATTGGTCGTCAAGCCGAGCCCGGCCGCTAGAGATGTCGCCTTCAGGAAACTCGAATATAGATCGAAGAACGGCGCGAAGATTGCCGGCGGGTAGAGATAGCGAGAAGGAATTACTTCCCGCGCCCGTTTAGGAGTCTCCCATTTGACGCTCAATCTGTATTTGAGTTTCTCGACCTTCAGCTCGAAGTTGTAAAGCGTTCCAGCCTTCAATTCCAACGGGGTGGTGTTGCGGTAGATATTGCCGTTCTTCGTCAGCGATAATGTCTGTCCGCCAACCGCCAGATTGACAATCGCTGTTCCGGTGGGAGGGGGCGCTACGATCTGCGCGTTGAGGGTCTGTACGCCAACCAACATCTCGTCCGTTGTTCCGGCATCCGTCTCAATGATGAAGTTATAGAACCCCGCCTCCGGCGTTTCTATCTTCCCGCTCCAGATGCCGGAGACTGGCGCCCCAGGCGTCGGATTCGCCGGTAAGGGATTGTTGCCCCCACTGGCATAATCCAGATTCGCGACGGCTGGCACGCTCAGACTGGGGTTATCCGTTGTGCCTTCGAAGAAGAACTGAGCCGCCAAGCCCTCCGTCTCCAACGCAATAACATCGTTCAGCGCCGGCTGGTTGACCCGTCCGGCCGCGTGCAGCGGGAATTGGCCCCCCGGCGGATCTAACAGAGTTTGCGCGGAGATCAGATCGGTCCTTGCCGCCGCACTCAGCCGCTGCAGCGCCTGCTGGCGCTTGCGCTGTCGCGCGAGCGCGGGGCGGAACGCCGCTGCGAGCGCGCTGCGTTTCGTCGCCGGCGGATCCGCGGACGCGATGTATGTATCGTAGAGCGGTTTTAACTCCGGATAGCGTCCGAAGAACGAACCTTTGAAGTCCTCGCTCCGGGCGAAAAGTCTGTTCACTGCGTCTTGGAATTCCGTCGTCACTCCGGGCATGGATTTCAACACGTCTCGCCGCGCCGCCGTCAGGACGCCGAGGTAAGAAAGGCGATGCCGGAAATTGTCGTAAGCTATCCTGGAATCGGCGGCGGTGATCGCGGCCTCCAGAGCCGACGCCGGATGGGTATAGGCCACGTCAAAGATCTGCGTATTGTCGAGGAGCGCGAAGAAGGCGCCGGAGACCTCTTGTCCGTAAGCCAGAGCCATCCGCGCGCGGGCGACATCGCCGCCGGCGTCCTCGATCACGGCGAACTGTTCTTCAATCTCGGCGAAATCGCCGCGCAGTATTCGAGCAAATTCCATCATCTGCGCCGGCTCTGTGGCGGATTTACCGCTCAGGTCCTGGTTCCAGATTAGATAGAGCGCGTCGGCCGAATTGATCGATCTATCCTTCAGAGCCTGGGTCAGCGCGATCAACTGTGCAATCGCTGGATTAGTCAGGTTGGGCTGCGCAAATGGATTGAGGCCTGTGAGCGAAGTCAGCAGTAGAAATTCGCGAACGCTGAGATGAAGTTTGCGCGCCAGGTAGCCTCGGCGGTAGATCGCGCTAATGTTGGGAAGATTGAGCTTGGTATTGCCGTCATACTTGAGCTCGGCAATGATCCGGCCATACTCATCCCCGGTCAGGTTGAACGCTGATCGCAATGCTTCGGCATGATCGACCAGCATTTTCCCGCCGTCTACCAGGAACTCGCCGTAACCGTTGTCATCGAAGACAGCGTCTTGTTTCAAGATCGTCGGGTTCAGGAACATCTGCCGATAGAGCGCGCAGTCGCCGTGAGTCCCTATCTCCGACCAGCAAGCCAGTAACAACAGCAGATCACGTTCCGGAGTCAGGTTGAGCGCCTTCATCACGCGGACGACTATTCCGAGGCGAGGCAGCAGGTTGTTGAAGAAACCGGCGTCCAGTTTGGCGGCGGTATCTATGTCGCCCGGCGTCAGCGGTTGCAAATCCGTCCGGTAGAGCGCGCAAATCGCCGCGTCGGTCTGCTCGATGGTCCAACCCGTCTTTTTCCAGAGGCGAATGAAGCGCAAGAGCCTGGTGAATTCAACCGAGCTCAGTCGCGTTGACGTATCCGCTTCGTTGATCATCGGCTTGGCGTGGCGGAGTTCGAAATCGCCAAAATCATAGGCCCCCTCATTATCAGTGACGTTCGTGAGTGTGATCAGCCCCATGATGCGGTCGAAATTGGCCTGGTTCTTGACCCATGCTTTGATGTTACCGTCATAAGCCTTCGGGTCCGGCGCGCCCGCTCCTTTGGGGAGTAGGTTGTCGAAGCCGGCGTCATCGATCGTTCCTTCCTTAAAGGCCTTAAGGACGGCGAACGAAACACCCAGGCGTTCCAGCTTCGGAATCAGATCGCTGCTTGGATTGACAAATCGCGTTTTGAGGATTGCGACGATCTCTTCGTAAGTGATCCCGACCCGGCGGGTAAACTGCTTCACATTCGAGAGTGTGGAGACTATGTTGGACTCAGCCATTCCGTTCGGAAAACCGTACATTCGCCAGAGTGGGACACTGTTTGAGTTGGTCAGAATTTCATACTCGGGCCTCGAGAGCCCGATCTCTTCCATCAAAATATCGCGCCAGCCATATGGGTTCGTTCCGCGCTCCAGGCTGTCGTTCTTGCGGAGCCGCTCCATTGCCAACGGCAGCGGCGCCTCGAACTTATCAAAGTAGCGGCGAAGATTCTCCAGCGGCCGATGGAACGGTAACGGAGATGGGAAATATTCATTCTGCAATGTCGTGTACGCCGCATCTATGGCGTACTGTGGGCTGGACAGCAGGTCTTCTGACGCTACGCCATTAGTGTCGTGGCCGAGATAGCCTTTCAATGAGAGTTGTTGGACGTTGTTGGCGATGAAATATTCGAGCGTCTCGTTGACCACGTCGATATACGGCATAACCGTATTGGTGTTCTCGCAAGTCAGAGGGAGATGCTGAATATCCGGGCGGCGATCGAAAAGGACGGTCTGCGGGTTCTCTATGGGCGCCGTGATTCCTCCAGCGCCAGCATGGTCAACAAATTGCAATAGATCGACCAAATATGCGGCGGGCGACAGGATGGAGCGACAGTGGTCGCAGGCGCAGAAGTCCATCGATCCGAAGAGATTTTCCAGCGTTCCATAGGCGATGACATCGCTTGTGTTTGAAGGGGGCTTCGGAACCGGTGTAATGATCTGCCCGGCGTTCTCCGAACCATTCTCGGCGGCCTTCAACGCCGGGGCTCCGATTTGTATTCCGTTCTTCGCCGTCAGATAGCTCATCGTAACGTTGAGGACGGCGTTATAGATCTGGACGGATTTATCGTAAGTCCGGGCCGCGATCTCCGGACCGCCTAAATCCTCCTGGTAGGTTTCGACGAATGCGTTTTTCTCGTGTCGAGTGATATGGAAGGCGGCGTCCAATCCATGTTTCATGAGCCCCTTCATCGCCTGGTCGCTCGGTGTTATCTGATAGACCCGCTGCAGCCTCTTCACCTGTTGCACTGTCTGGTCGGCGATCTGGAGTTGGTTTTGAGCGATGTATTGCTGGACCGGCTGAACCCCGATCTCGAACTTGCCCTGGTGTTGGGTGAGAAAGGCATGCACCTGGTCGGATGCGCCCTGCGCCGCGCCCGTTAACGGCAGTTCGCCGCTCTTGACCATCTGCGCCACTGAGGCGGTCGGATAGCTCAGTCGCACTTGGGCGGCGAGATATTCCGCGTAATTGGCCCGTCTGGCCTCGGCGGTATCGCCGGGGATCTCTTTCGGAATAGGAGTAGCCGACGTCAGCAGCGCATCCCATTTGTTTGGGCTGTGGTAACCCAGTTGCGCCAGTTGTAGTGGATCGCTGACACCGTTCCCTCCCGCCGCCGTATGCAGCGCTTGCATCAGCGGGGCGTTGTTGATCGTGAGGAACCCCAGCTTTCCGTCCACCTGCAGCCGGTTCGACACATTTTGGCCGAATGCGTTCGTGACAGCATTCCAGAACTTTGGCAGATCGGTCCGATTGGCCGCATAGAGTTCCGCGAACTGTTTCTGCTGAGCGTCATTGAGGCGGGAAGCTGACAACATCTCTTTCAACGGCGAAGCGCCGGCCAGCGCCGGGGCGGTCAATAGCTTCTGCGCGCTCACGGTTCGAAAGCGCTCGACCATCTGCGGAATCATCGGCGTCATGGCATTGGCGATCACTCCCTGCTCGGCGGCGATATTCCAGGCCGACGTCAACGTCCTGGCGTCCGTGTGGTAGAGCGTGTCTTCGTTCGCGGGCAGTCCGGCGCGGAAGAGGGCGTAAAAGAAGACCGGAGGGATATCGACGCCGGTTGCGCGCCGGCTGAACTGATCGGCCAACGCGGCCAGCGCAACCGCGCGCGCATCCCATCCGGTCTTATTGGCGAGATAAGTGATGTCCTGTTGTTCATCAGTCTCTTTAAGGTCTGCGAGGGCGCCAATGAAATGAACTGAGAGGGCGCTCGTCAACGTCTCGTGCTCGGACTGCAGGGCGGACGCCGCCTGATCGTCCAACAGGATGTTGATGGTCTCGCGATTCGAGGCGTTGTAATGCACGTCGGAGGAGGCAAGGTAAGTTTCACCCGTAAAAACGCGCGCCTGCAGATCGGGCTGCGCCTTGCCGCGTCTCCGTGACTCGGCGTCGGTGAAGCTGACTCGATACTCGCCACCGTCGCTGGTGAGGACCTCGGCAAGTAGGATGTCGCCGCCCACCACCCTGTCCGCGATTCGCACCCGCAGTCCATCCACTCCCGCTCTCGAGCGACTCGCGACCTTGCCCGCGACCTGAAATACTTCGCCGTCCGTGCCCGGTATCACTAGATTCATAATCTCGAGCGATGTGGCCTGGGGGATGATCGCGGATGATTGCAATAGTTTCCCCGCTTCATCCGACACTTCCACCCGCAAATTGACGCTGGTCACGCCCGGTATCGGATCGTAGCGAATCGTATAGCGCCCCGCGGCGTCTATCATGTCTTCGCCTAAACGAACCGCGCGCTCTATTTCACCCGCATGAAATGCGCGAACTATGCCGCTGCTGAACGGCTGGCCGTCG
>DATCXQ010000419.1:0-8290 GCA_036565725.1 Blastocatellia bacterium | reverse complement strand
CTGTGGCTGATTCAATTCGGATATGACGGCAAGCGCAAAAACATCACCCGCAATGAAGCAACAGCCAATCGCTCGCGAGCGGCTCGCCGAGGCGTACGCGAAGGCGCGCGCGCATCTGCTGTCGCAGCGGACGCCGGAAGGATTTTGGGTCGGCGAGTTGGCGAATTCATCGCTTTCGACCGCGACGGCGGTTTGCGCATTGACGCTGGTGGATCGCCGGCGTTTCGCCGCATTGATAGGCGGCGGCGCGCGCTGGCTGCTGGACCATCAGGCTGACGACGGCGGCTGGGGTGACACGGTCAAAAGCCTCTCGAATATTTCGACCACCATGCTTTGCCGCGCCGCTCTGACATTGGGCAAGGAAGCAGGCGCGGCGGCGTCAGAGCGGATCGACGAAAGCCTGCGGCGAGCGGAGGACTATCTGGAACGCGTCGCGGGCGGGCGAGATCCGGGTACGCTCGCGGGGGCGATTCGCGCGCGTTACGGAAAGGATCGCACCTTCTCGGTTCCCATACTTCTCTGCTCCGCTCTGGCCGGACTGATCGACTGGCGTGAGGCGCCGCCGCTGCCCTTTGAATTGGCCTGTTTCCCTGCCTCGACCTACAAATGGATCAACCTGCCGGTCGTGAGTTACGCCCTGCCCGCGCTGATCGCCCTGGGGATCCTGCAACACTCGAAAACCGAATTACGGATACCCCTGGCGCGCCAACTCCGTCAGGCGGCCATTCCGCGCGCGCTGCGTAAGCTCGAATCCATACAACCTGTGAACGGCGGCTTTCTGGAAGCCACTCCGCTGGTCAGCTTTGTCACGATGAGCATGGCTGGCGCGGGGCGCTCGTCGCATCCGGTGGTTCAAAAGGCCGTTCAGTTCCTTGAGGGCGCGGTACGCCCCGACGGCAGCTGGCCCATTGACACGAATCTCTCCACCTGGGTGACAACCCTGTCGATCAACGCGCTTGCGGACGCCGGAGAGGACATGCGTGATTCCGCCGGCGCCGCGCGACAATGGCTGCTCGATCAACAATACCTCGAGACGCATCCGTTCACTTCGGCGGCTCCGGGCGGATGGGGTTGGACGCCGCTGCCCGGCGCCGTGCCGGACGCGGACGACACCTCGGGGGCTTTGCTCGCGCTGCGAAACCTCGGCGTGACGGCGGAATCGAGCGAGGCGGCTAAGGCCGGAATCTCATGGCTTTTAGACCTTCAAAATGGGGACGGAGGTTGGCCTACATTTTGCCGCGGCTGGGGACATTTGCCATTTGACCGCAGCAGCGCCGACATCAGCGCGCATGCGCTGCGCGCGCTCGCCGCGTGGAAGAAGGACTTTCTCTCCGCCTCTTTTGCAACCGCAGGAGAGGGAGAGGCGTATACGCGAAGGATGGATGTCGCAACCAAGCGCGGCCTGAGATTTCTGGGTCGCGCGCAGCGTTCAGACGGCGCATGGATCCCGCTCTGGTTCGGCAATCAACACGCTCTTGAGGACGAAAATCCGACATATGGGACCACGCGAGTCCTGACCGCCTATCGGACTTTGAATCTGATCGAGACCGAGGCCGCCCGGCGCGGATTTCATTGGCTTATCCGGGCGCAAGGCGATGACGGCGGTTGGGGCGGCGCCCCGCAAACGCCTTCGAGCGTCGAAGAGACGGCGCTGGCGGTAGACGCCTTGCTCGGCTGCGGCGATGTCGCGGGATCGAAGGATGCGCTTGAGCGCGGGATTCGATGGCTAGTCGAGCGCGTCGAAGACGGCGGCTTTGTCGACGCGTCTCCGATCGGATTCTATTTCGCAAAACTCTGGTACTTCGAACAACTATACCCCGTTATTTTTATCACCGGCGCTCTAGGCCGCGCCCTTCAACTCACTTTGACTGATGGGAGAGGCTCGGCTCAATCGATCACTTCCGCAGGAGAACTTCATGTCTAATATCGTTTTAGCAATCCCGGGGACAGCGGCGACTACGGACGTCGCGGTCCAGACTGAAACTTCGGCGAAACCGAAGCTCGGCAGCAAATTGCTCAAGTTGAATCCTGAGACGCAGGAACTGCGCGAACGAATCAGGGCCGAGGCCTTTCAATACGTCCGGAGCATCGATCGCAGCCGGCCATTGAGCAAAAAAGACCTGGAGGCTCACGCCGGGGCGCTGCTCGAAAAGATGGGGCTCGAGAAAGGCTATCTGGGCTTCGCGATGGTGATGCTCGGCAACGGCTTCTGGAAAGAGCAATTCGTCTCGATTCCATTCCATAAACGAATTCTGCTACTGCCGCATTGTCTGAAACATGTGGAAGCCTGCAGCGCCCATTACGACGAGTTCGGGTTGCATTGCGAAGATTGCGGCGCATGTTCCATCGGCGATTTCAAGATAAAGGCGGAAAAACTCGGCTACAAGATCATGGTTGCCGAGGGGACGCCGATTGTGCTCAAGGTAATCGTCAGCGGCTACGTCGACGGCATTCTCGGCATCGCATGTCTAAACGTGCTGGAAAAGGCTTTTGAGAAAGTCGTTCAGAGCGGCGTCCCCGCCTACGCGATCCCTCTGCACTCCAGTAACTGCAAAAGCACAACGGTGGATAATGACTGGGTGATGGAGGTCTTGGAAACTTATCAGGAGCAGCCAACCGTCAAGACCCGCTCTTACCTGCCACTCATGCGAGCGGCGAACGACATGTTCGGCGATGACGGCGCCGCCCTCTTACCCAGACTACGCAGCCAACTACAAAACGGCGCGGCGGATTATTCTCGCGATCCAGTCGCGGGAACGGAAGCCATCGCTTACGACTGGTTGTGCAAAGGCGGAAAACGGTTTCGGCCTTTCATTACGCTAGCCGCCTACGACGCCTTGCAGGATCAACAATCAAACGCGCCCGAGGGCGATCAAAAAGCCGCGCTTCCGGACCCCGTCCGTCGAGTCGCCATGGCGATGGAAGCCTTTCATAAAGCCTCGCTCGTCCACGACGACATCGAGGACAATGATGAATTTCGATACGGGCATCAGACGCTGCACCGCCGGCATGGCGTGTCCACGGCCATCAACGTCGGCGATTACCTGCTCGGACTGGGGTATCGCATGATCGCGAACGAGGGCGGCAATCTACCTTGTGAAGCCGTGGCGGCCATTCTGAAACGTCTTTCAGAGGCGCACGTCAAGTTATCCGAAGGGCAAGGCGCGGAACTCCTCTGGCGCGACGAGGCCAGAACAGAGGTCTCGCTTCAGCCGATTGACGCGCTCAAAATCTACGCCCTCAAAACGGCCCCGGCCTTTGAAGCCGCGCTCTACGCCGGCCTTCGGCTGGCCGGCCCGACTGAAAAATACGAGGAGATGATCTCGGGTTTCTCCCGCCATCTTGGCGTAGCCTTCCAGATCGTCAACGACCTCAAAGATTGGTCAACCGACCTGCAAAACAAACGCATCATCGGGCAGGACGCGCTCGCGATGCGCCCGACGCTTCTGCTCGCCCTGGCGCTCGAGAGCGCGACGCCGGCGCAGCGGGAAGAGCTTCTTCAATTGATTTCCGGGAACTCCAAGACTGACGCTGTGGTCCAACGTGTGGCGCGGATTTATGAGTCCTGCCAGGTTTTCGAAAAAGCCCGCAAACTCGTCGAGAAATACCGCCAGCGCGCCGAAGCCATCGCCGACGAAGTCGAGCCTGAAAAACTTCGCGAATTACTCTATTTCCTGGTCGACACCGCTCTGGCCGACGAATCCGCCGAGCCTGAATTCGCCCGAGATCTCGTGGTCCTTAACTAGAGATACGTCTAGGACTAAATCATCTGCATTTCTCCGCTGCGTTAGCGGCAAAAGGAATAAAACCCATACGTTGATGGCAGACCCGCAGGTTTGCCCCTACTATGATCAAGAACTTGCGGAACAGTTTTCTCGGGCGGCTGACTGAGCGCCTTCCGCTTTCAGTCCGGCTCAGCCTTGGCGCGGCCCTGCACGACAGTTTCCTCTTACGGCTGACCAAGCGTCTTGCGAGCGAGCTGCGACGCCTCGATCCAGAGCGGGCCGCGCGGCACGTTGATTTCATTCTTCGCTTCCGGCAATCGGACGGCGGTTTCGCGGGGCGTGAAGGCGGCTCCGACCTCTATTACACGAGTTTCGCGGTGCGCGCGCTGGCGCTCCTGGATGCGCTGGATCACTCCCGCTGTCAGGACATCGCCACGTACTTGAAAAGCGCCGCAGCCGCCAGGCGGGAATACAGCCTGATCGACCTGGTGAGCTGGCTCTATTCAGTGATTACCGTCCAATTGATCGGGAACCTGGAGCCTCTTGCAGGCGACGCGGAAAGTTTTGCCGATGAGGTGGCCGCTTCGCTGGAGGCGTTCCGCCGTCCCGACGGGGGTTATGCCAAAACAGCCGAAGGCGGCGTGGGCAGCGTTTATCACACTTTCCTGGTGGCGCTCTGTTATGAGTTGCTCGGAAGGTCGATGCCCGACCTGGCCGGCGTCGAGCGATTTGTTCTCTCCAGGCGGCGAGACGACGGCGGCTTCGTTGAAATTGGGCAGATGAAACGAAGCGGCGCAAATCCGACCGCCGCGGCCGCCGCGCTGCTCAAACAATTCGGATCGCTGGACGATCAGACAGTGCGTGGGATTGAAACTTTTCTGACCAATGTAAGAGGCGATGAGGGGGGATTTCGGGCCAATACTCAGATCCCCTTCTGCGATCTGTTATCAACCTTTACAGGGTTGCTGACCGCGCGCGAATTGGGTTTTGCGGAGCGGGTCGACGCCGAAAGCTGTCTCCGATATGTGAATAAGCTCGAACGTGGCGAAGGCGGATTCAGGGGCGCCGCCTGGGATGACGGGGCTGACCCTGAATACACATTCTACGGATTGGGCGCCCTTGCGCTGCTTGGCCTCGATCGCAGTTGATGAAAGACTTAGACGCTAAATCACGGATAATAGACGTTCTCTGTTCCAGTGGACGGAAAGCATCTTACCGCGTCTTCCGGCAAAGACAGGCTCACTTCAGCGCCGATCGGCGGCGGATTTTCTTCCGGCAATCGCGCCTGTTCGGCTTCGAGAATGTCGCCGTTCGGCAGCCGCACGCGCCATTGCCAGCGCATGCCATAATCAACCAGGTTTTCAAGCCGGCCCGCTAAATTTCCGCCGTTCGCATTTTGATAAAGCCTGAGGTCCTCCGGGCGGAAGAGCACGTCGCATGGGCCGTCCCGGCCCGACTGCTTCAGCTTGAATTCGCCCACGCAGGTCCGCACGATCTGCCCGCTGCGCTCGCCGGCCAACAGTTTCCAGCCGAAGAACCGCGCGGCGCGCGCGCTGCGCGGGTTAAGCAATAATTCGCGCGGCGCGTCACATTGTTCAATTCGCCCGTCCAGCAAAAGCGCGATCCGGTCTGCGACCGCCAGGGCTTCGCGTTGGTCGTGGGTGACAAAGATGGTGGTGATGCGCAAACGTTGTTGCAATTCGCGGACGAGCAAACGCATTTCGCCGCGCAGGTTTTCGTCGAGCGCCGAGAACGGCTCGTCGAGCAGCAACACGCGCGGTTCAGTGACCAGGGCACGGGCGAGCGCGACGCGCTGTTCCTGCCCGCCGGATAGTTCATGCGGTTTGCGCCGCTCGAAACCTTCCAACTGCGCCCATTGCAAAGCCTGGGTGACGCGCGCGGCGATTTCGGGTTTCGCCATACGCCGCATCTTCAACCCGAAGCCGACGTTCTCGGCCACGGTGAGGTGTGGAAAAAGCAGCGGTTTTTGAAAGACCATCGTAGCGCCGCGGCGTTCCGCCGGGATCGCCACCACGGATGCGCCGTCAAACATCACGTCGCCGCCCCCTGGCGCGAGCAATCCGGCGACGGCTTTTAGCACGGTCGTCTTTCCACAACCGGAAGGGCCGAGCAACGCCATCAGTTCGGCAGGGCTGACCGACAGCGTGAGGTCGCGCAGCGCCCAGGTTGGGCCGTAATTGACCGACAACCGGTCGAGTAACAGCGCAGTCATTGTCGCAGCACCTTCTCGCGCCAATCTTTTTCCAGCCGCTCCAGGTACTGCGCGTCGAGTTCGGAAAGTTGGCGTTGCGCCAGTTCTGCGACCGACAGCGTGGCGGGCCCACGCGGCAAGGCTTCGGCGGCGGCGCGTTCCGCCGGGGTCAATGTTTCCAGCAAAAGCGGAAAGAGTGAGCCGAGCGCCCGGCCTTGATCCAGCGCGTGGTCCGGCGACATCAAATGATTGATGACGACCACCGCGCCCGCCGGATTTTCGGCGTTAAAGGGAACGGCCAGATAGCTGTAATTGCCGATGGTTCCCTCGTCAAAAACGAAGGTGCGCGCCGTCGCCGGGTATTCGCCGCGCGCGATGCGTTCGGACGCGAAACTCGGACCGTAACTCATCGTCATGTCAATCTCGTTGTTGGCGAACAAACGGTCGGCTTCTTTCGGCGAAGCCGGATAGGTTTCGCCATTGCGCCAGAGGTAAGGTTTGACTTCGTTGAGATAGGCGACGGTCATTTCGGCGGCGCGCCGATAGCGTTGTTCGTCGAAGCCGTCGCCGGCCCCACCCTCTCCCGAATATCGATTCAAGTAGTAAAGCAAAATGTGACGGATGAATGCCGAGCCTGTGAAATCCGGCGGGGCGATGTAGGTGAAGCGTCCCGGATGCGCTTTGATCCATTCGCGCAGCTTTTCAATCGAACGTGGGGGCTCAGGCGTGCGCGCCGTGTCGTAGGCCAGCACGAATTGCGCGCGCTGATAAGGCGCTTCGTAACCTTCAACGGCCGCGCCGAAATCGCGGCGCCGCGCTTCGGCGGGAAAGCGCCCGATGTTCGGCAACTTTTCGGCGAACGGTCCCCACAACACGGCGCCTTGTTTGGCGGTGCGGAAGTTCTCTCCGTTGATCCAGACCATGTCGATCGAGCCGTCGGCGGTCTTGCCCGCGCCCTTTTCGTTGAGCAGTTTGTTGACGATGTCCGCCGTGTCGCCCGCCGGGACGAAGCGCAGGGTGACGCCGTATTGTTGTTTAACGGTCGCCGCCACTGCGCTCTGATAATAACGGTTGCGCGCCTCGTCGCCCGCCCACATACCAAAATTGACCTCGCTCCCCCTGGCTTGCGCGACGATCTCTTCCCAACGCGCGCCGTTGAACTGCTCGACGGTCAGCGCCGGTCGCGTGGGCGAGCCGGACTTCGCGCATCCGGCCAGCGGTTGAATGAAAGCAATGATGGAGAGAATCGAGAAAATAAAACGGCTAATCAGATTGTGGTATTTCATCAGTCTCAGGCTTTGCCTACTTGCCCTCCTTCAAAAAACGCGCGACGGAAAAGGCGACGATCGCCGCCGGGGCCAGGAAAACCAGCGATAACGCCGCCGCAATCGCTTCGTCGCCGCCGCGCTGAAAACCCACCAGGATAAGCGGCAGCGTAAGGATGCGTCCGCCGCCGATCAGCAGCGTCGTCAGGTACTGGCTCCACGAAATCAAGAACGCGAACGAGGCCGCAACCGCCAGCCCCGGCGCAATGGCCGGAAAAGTGACGCGCAGCCAGACGTCGAAGGCGCGCGCGCCCAACGTGCGCGCCTGCGCTTCGTAATCCGGGTCCAGCCGCGAAAAGCTTCCAGTCAGCATAAGCGTGGCGTAAGGGACGGCAGAAATCAGGTGGATCAACACTACGCCGAGCGTCGTATCCGTCAACCCGTAGCGCAGGAAAAGCGCATGCGCGCCCATCGTCGCGGCCAACGGCGGGGTCAGCACGGGCGCCAGCAGCGCAAAAAGCGCCGTGTGTTTGCCGCGAAACTCCTGCCAGGCCAGTACGCGCGCCGCCGGAAGCGCCACCGCCACCGCCAGCAACGTGACGGTCAGGGCGATAACTGAACTGGCCCCCAACGCCGGCAAGACCTCCGCGGCGCCCGAAAAAATGTAGCGCCAGGCGCGGACGCTCCACGCGGGCGGCGACAGAGCGGGCCAATACCAGGCTTGCGCGAGCGAACGCAGCGCCAACAAGATCAACGGAAGCGCCGCCAAACCGCCGATCGCCAAAAGCGCTGCGACCTGCCCAATTTTGTTCGGGGTGATTTTCATTTTACTTGCGCTAACGGATTTTGTGGCTTCCCCCCATAGGAGCGAAATGTATTTAGCCACGAATGAACACGAATGAACACGAATATTACTTCTGGTCTCTTAAGTTGTTTTGCTGCCATTTTCTAAATCGGGACAGAAAACATTCAGACAGGATTGACAGGATTTTTCAGGATGAAGACCGAAAAGATAGTTATCTTGACTGCAAATCCTGATCAATCTTGTGAATCCTGTCTACTTCTTCTGTCCCCATGCTGTCTGTTTC
>DATCXQ010000402.1:0-2754 GCA_036565725.1 Blastocatellia bacterium | reverse complement strand
CGGCCGCTCGCTACCGCTCGCGGTACTGATCCAGTCGGCGCCTTGCGAAATCCAGGTCCTGGCGCCGCCGGACATATAGAAAATGGTTATTGTAACCGCGAGTATGGCGCTTTTGCCCTCGGTTATCATAGACTTACTGGGCTCGCGATTCACTGTTTCCAGAACAAACAACCACCAGGAGAGAGTCACAATGAAAAGACGCGATTTCATCAAGGATTCCGCCGCCACCGCCGCTGCATCCACGCTCGGCTTCAACATCAAGACATATGCCGGCAGTCCGAACGGCGTTGTCCGTGTCGCCGTGGTCGGCGTCAACGGGCAGGGCAAGGCGCACATCGGCGCCTATTCCAGGATGGCCGACGTCGAGATCGCCGCCATCTGCGATGTGGACGACTCCGTGCTCAAGCAGCGATGCGGCGAGATTGAAAAGAACACGGGCAAAAGGCCCAAAGAGTACGTGGACATTCGCAAGCTGCTCGAAGACAAAACGATTGACGCTATCTCTATCGCCACGCCGAATCACTGGCACTCGTTGATGGGCGTCTGGGCTTGCCAGGCGGGCAAGGACGTTTATGTCGAAAAGCCCTGCTCGCATAGTTATTGGGAAGGCAGGCAACTCGTCACCGCCGCGCGCAAATACAACCGCATCGTCCAGCACGGCACAAACAGCCGTTCGACCGTCGCGCTGCGTGAAGCCATGCAGAAGCTGCAGGAGGGCGTGATCGGCGATGTTTATATGGCTCGCGGGCTCTGTTTCAAATGGCGCGACACGATCGGCAAGAAGCCGGACAGTCCCGTCCCGCAAGGCGTTGATTACGACCTGTGGCAAGGGCCAGCGCCAGCGCGCCCGTTCAATCCCAATCGCTTTCACTACAACTGGCACTGGAACTGGGACTACGGCAATGGCGACATCGGCAACCAGGGCATTCACGAGATGGACATCTGCCGCTGGGGACTGGGCGTGACGCTGCCGACCAAGGTCTTTTCGATGGGAGGCCATTATATGTTCGACGACGATCAGGTCACTCCGAACACCCAGGTGTCCAACCTCGAATTCAACAAGAACGGCAAGAAGGTGATGATAGTCTTTGAAGTCCGCCACTGGATGTCGAACAACGAGGCGGGCATTGGGCAGCGCCGCGATGACAAGGGGTTGGTCACCGACAGCAATTGCATCGGCAACACCTTCTACGGCTCGGAAGGTTACATGGCCATCGAGGGGTACAACTCCTACAAGACTTTCCTGGGCAAGAAGCAGGAGCCGGGGCCTTCGCGACGCGAAGGCGGAAGTAACTGGGAAAATTTCATCAAAGCCGTTCGCAGTCGCAAGCGCGAGGACCTGAACGCCGACATCGAGGAGGGCCATCTCTCGTCGGCGTTGATGCATCTGGCCAACATTTCATATCGAGTCGGGCGTTCATTCGAATTCGACCCCGCGAAAGAGCAGATCGTCAAAGATGGTCAGGCCAATGATATGCTGCGGCGCAGGTACCGGGCGCCGTTCGTAGTGCCTGAGAAAGTTTGAGGATCGAGGATCGAGGATCGAGGATCGATTGGATAACGCGATCCTCGATCCTCACTTATAGCGTCTTCGATTTGAATATTCAGGTTGAATCAACCACGGGGGGACGGGGATCACGGGGAAGAGCAAAATAAACATCCCTGTGTTCCCCGTGTTCCCCGTGGTTTGTTATTCCTGAATACCCAAATGAAAAACGCTGTAAATTGAAGCATGCGCATAAATCAGATCGGCGGAGCCTTTGGAGCGCGGGCGCCTTCTTGATCGCATGATCAGCGAGATTTACCTGCATCTTCAAGAGTAACATCCCAAAGCCGCAAACAGGGCGATTAAACAAATCGCCCCACACCGTACACGCATCGGCGAAATTTCGTGTTACAACTCGTCAAGCGAGACCAAATTCTGTTTGAGCGCATAGATCACGGCTTGTGTGCGGCTCATGAGGCGCAGTTTTCCGAGGATGTTACTGATGTGGGTCTTGACCGTTTCTTCGCCGATGAAGAGAGCCTCGGCGATCTCGCGATTGGTAAAGCCGCGGGCCAGACTGCGCAACACTTCCAATTCGCGTTCGGTCAGTACGCTACCCGGCTCCTGCCCACGCGCGAAATCTTGTAAGGCGACTCCGGCCACCGCCGGATCGATCATGGACCTCCCGGCAGCCGCGGCGCGCACGGCGGCGAGCAGAATCTCAGGATCGGCGTCTTTACGCACATATCCAATCGCGCCTGCCCTCAACGCCCCGATCATCCTGGCTTCATCGACCGAAGCCGTCAAAGCGACGACCTGTGTCCGTGGCGAACGCGCACGAACTTTTCGAGTGGCTTCTATGCCGTCCATTCCGCCCGGCATTAACAGGTCCATGACCACGACTTCTGGCTCCCATTGATCGAGGTTGAGCAACAACTCTTCGCCGTTGGCCGCAATCCCGGCGATCTTGAGGTCGGGGAAGGATTCAAGATAGCTCCGCACCCCGCGGCTGACTACGCGATGATCGTCGACCAGAACTATGCGTATCTGATTCATTGGTAACGCTCCTGCGGAAAATAACCACGTAGTAACGAATTATGGTCTTTGAGAAATAAATGCAACAACCGTCTTCCCGGTCGCCGCAGCGACCACGTGAGCTTAGCCCGGCTTTTCAAAGCCGGGTCGACTAACGCATATCCGTTCTCAGTCGCGGCAGCGACGGTTGATTTTGCAGATCGGTGTCAACCGTCGCTGCCGCGACTAAAACC
>DATCXQ010000394.1:0-16829 GCA_036565725.1 Blastocatellia bacterium | reverse complement strand
GCGGTCGAATTTCCGGGCCGCGAGGGGCCGCCGCTATTCTAGGAGTTCCCCCCTCCACGCTCCGCAGCCGAATCAAGAAGTTGGGATTGAAAAACCTCGTGGACGACTCACAGTAACAGTTTTGTTCTGGCGACCGAATGTGTAAAACTTATGCAGTCATCTCCGGCGCGGAGATGACGAAGTTCTTCATCAAAATGGAGTCCGAGCGATGCAGAGACACTGAATCCGCTATGACTGCCGGCCGCAGGTCCTGCGGCCAGATACCCAAATCTTGAAGCTTTCCTCCTAAGCCTCAGCTTCCCGGGGCGCAAAAGGCGGCTTCGGGCTCATTGTAACAAGCGATAAACCAACCATTTCCATGGCCGGAATAGGGTCCGGGCTCGCGCGCGCGCTGCAAACTCGTTTGAGGGTGGCTTTATCGCGTCCTCTTCGGTCCGACTCCGAATCCGGTCTCGTTACTTCACGACCACTGTAGAATTGAACATAAACGTATTATGCGAAGCGAAAAGAGAATCATTGCCGCAATAACATTGATCGTATGCCTGACGGCGGCGCTGCCGGCCTGCAATCGTTCTGAGAATCACAACGCCGCGCAACAACATCAACCGCAAGCTTCTACCCAGGCGCCGGCGCGCCCGATCCCTGCCCATTTCACCGAGCCACAGGACTTGAAGAGTTTGAAGCCGACCTTGCCGCCTGAACAGTTCACGGGAAAGGTGAGAAAAGCTTATCAGGTGGCCAAGGAGATTCCGCAGACTCTCACGCAACTGCCATGTTTCTGCTATTGCGACACCGTCGGCCATAAGAGCCTGCACAGTTGCTATGAGGATGATCATTCGGCGGGCTGCACGGTCTGCGTGGATAGCGCGTTGCTTGCAAGTGAACTCAAGCAACAGGGGCTGGGCGACGCGGAAATCCGCGACAAATTGATCGCCAAATACAGCTCCCGCCCCGGTCATTGAATTACCCGAAATACGCCGGCGCCAGGGCCGGCTAACCCGATTACAAAACCGCGCCGGCCGCCGCCGGCGCATAAGATCAACTGAAACTTCCAAAGGAGAGACTATGAAATTCAATCGCGCTTTGTTCGCCACACTATTCATCTGCCTGTCAATGATTATCGCTTCCGCCATTGGCGCCGCAGACAGCGCGCTCCCCGAAGTCGGCACACCCGCTCCTGAATTCACGCTCAAGAGCGACGAGGCCAAGGATGTCAGTCTCAAGGATTATCGCGACAAATGGGTGGTGCTCTATTTTTACCCGAAGGATTTCACTTCGGGCTGCACCATTCAGGCCCGCAACTTCCAGCGCGATCTGGCGCAGTACGAAAAGGCCGGAGTCGTGATTCTCGGCGTCAGCGTGGATACTGCGGAGTCGCACAAGAATTTCTGCGCGAAGGAGGGACTTAACTTCAAATTGCTGGCCGATACGGAGGTAAAAGTCTCCGCCGCCTACGGCTCGGTTATGGAATACAACGGCAATAAACTCTCGGCGCGCAACACCTTCATCATTGACCCGCAGGGCAAAATCGCGAAGGTTTTCCCCGCCGTTAAGGTCGCCAAACACAGTGAAGAGGTGCTCGCCGCGCTCGCCGAATTGCAAAAGAAATAGCGATCAAACGCTCCTGCTTAACGCCTAACAAAAAGAGGTTAGCGTCATGTCAAGATCTCGGAATAACCTGGGCAGTGTTTTCGCCGTCGGCTTGCTGCTGTTGAACGCCGCCTGCTCAACGACGGAAACCCACCCGGCGACTACTACCGCCGCGTCGGCGTCCGCGCAACAACCGCCTACCGCGCAGAGCGCGGGAAGCCAGGTTCCGCGCATCACGGTCGAAGAACTGAAGAAGTTGATGGCCGAGCAACAAGTGGTTGTTGTGGACGTGCGCAGCGTCGACGCATACAACAACGGACACATCAAAGGCTCTATCAATCTGCCGCTGGATAAGATTCAGGCGGGGGATTACAAAGATCTGCCACGCGACAAACGCATCATCACGTATTGCAGTTGCGGGGCGGAGAATTCGAGCGCGGCCGCTTCATCGCTCCTGGAAAAGGCCGGGTTCAAGAACGGCGCCACGCTGCTCGGCGGGACGAACGCCTGGCAGCAGTCGGGCGGCGAGATGGAGAAGGCCTCTCCAAAAGCCGTTTCTTGATTAGCCAAGGGACAAAGGCGCCTTGTAGTTTTTCCAGGGCGCCTTTGTCCCTTGGGATTTCCTATACGCCCCAGTTTTGGCTCGCGCAGCGGCGAGCTCGATCCGGGAATAGCTAAACACTCAGCTTCCAGCCAAGTAAATCCCAGTCTTGAGTCGGACTCAGAAGATACCTAACCACGGGGATCACAGGGATAAGCCTGGTTGTAGGATATGCTGAACTTTTCTCCCCTAAAGCCTTTTCCACTTTTTTCCCCGTGATCCCCGTGGTCCCCGTGGTTCTTATTGCTCAACTCCAGACTGAAGTTAAGTAATGGCTCGCTCTCCATTCGAAAGGACGATAGCATTACCGCCAATTGTCTCGCGGGGAGTCTTTACACAACTACTCTCCCTGGCAGTCAATGTACGATGCGCAATAGAATCAAGGCCAAGAGGATAAAACGATGATACCCGAAAAATACAATGCGGCCACGCTGATTGACGACAATCTCGAAGCCGGTCGCGGCGGAAAGACTGCGATTTATTTCGGCGACGAGCGGATCACGTATGACGACCTCTTCAATCGCGTCTGCGCAATGGGACGCGCGCTGCGGGGGCTCGGCGTCGCGCGTGAAAATCGAGTCCTCCTCATACTCGGCGACACTCCGGCGTTCCCGGCGGCGTTCTTCGGCGCGATGAGAGCCGGCGCGGTTCCGATCCCGATCAATCCGCTGTACAAAGCGTCCGACTACCGCTTCTTTCTCGAAGACAGTTACGCCCGCGCCGTCATTACCGAAACCTCATACCTCGACAAACTGTCACAGGCGATTGACGGTTACGACGAAGAGATTATCGTCATCGCGGCCGACGGCTCGGCGCCGAACGCGCATTCCATGTCCGAATTGCTCGCGGCGCACGCCGGGGAACTGCCCGCCGCCGGCGTCCATCGTGACGACATGGCCTTCTGGCTTTACAGTTCAGGCTCGACGGGCAGGCCGAAGGGCGTCGTCCATCTACATCAGGACATGCCGGTCATTTGCGACACGTACGCGCGACACGTCCTGCGGCTGACCGAAGACGACCTCGTCTTCGGTCGCGTGCTGTTTCACGCATACGGGCTCGGCGCCGCGCTCACCTTCCCCTTCAGTCACGGCGCTTCTACCGTACTTGCGGCGGGACGGCCGACGCCGCGCGGCATTCTAGACGTCGTCGAGCGATACCGCCCGACCGCGTTGTTCCTCGTCCCGACGCTCTACAACGCGATACTCAACGATGAAGGCGCGGCGGCGCGCGACCTCTCCTCACTCCGCCTTTGCGTCTCCGCCGCCGAACCGCTCGCGCCCGAAACGTGGCGGCGTTGGAAAGAGACCTTCGGCCAAACAATCCTCGACGGCATTGGCTCGACCGAATTGCTGCACATCTTCTGCTCGAACACGCCGGAAGAGTATCGCTCCGGCTCCAGCGGCAAACCCGTGCCCGGATATGAGCTGCGCATTCTCGATGATGACGGAAAGCCCGTGGCCGTAGGCGAGGCTGGGAATCTATTGGTGAAAGGAGCGAGCGCCGCGCCTTTTTACTGGCGTCAGCGCGAAAAGAGCCGTCGCACGATGCTGGGCGATTGGACGGCGACTGGCGACCGCTACCGAGTGGATGAAGACGGCTTCTATTGGTACGAAGGGCGCGCCGACGACATGCTCAAAGTCGGCGGCGAATGGGTCTCGCCTATCGAGATCGAGAACGCGTTGATGGAGCATCCGACGGTGCGCGAGGCCGCCGTCGTAGGCGTTCCCGTCGAAGGCGTAATGCGCGTCCGCGCCGTGATCATTACCGACTCAATACAGGCTCCCGAGACATCACTCAAGGCGGAACTTCAGGAATGGTGTAAGGCGCGGCTCCAGCGATTTCAATACCCGCATGTCATCGACTTCGTAGATGAACTGCCCAAGACGGCTACCGGCAAGATACAACGCTTCAGATTGCGTGAAGCCGATTGCGCCAGCGACAGTTGAGTCCGCTTTGGCGCCTTCCGGCGCCATCGCCGAAATTTGCGATGGCGCCGGAAGGCTCAGATTACTCACTCGTCGCTGACGCAATGGGAAGGGGCCAGCCGGGCGTTAATCGTCGTAGTCCCAGCCCCTGAAATATCCGCCGCGCCGAAAACGCCGATGCGGATACCCATACCCATACCCAACTCCATGCCCATACCCAACTCCAAACCGATGCCCAGTTCCATACCCATACCCGGTTCCATACCCGTACCCGGTTCCATACCCATACCCAGACGGGCAGGAGAACCCAGTAGTCGTAACCGGACACGAAACGACCGGAGCAGGGGCCGGACATGAGATCACCGGGGCCGGGGCCGGACACGAAATCACGGGAGCCGGAGCCGGGCAGCACACCGGCTGCGTGACTATCGGCATCGGACAGCAACGATCATCATCGTCATCATCCGCTAACACTCTGGTCTGTAACCCGGCAACCGTCATCATCAGAGACATCGCCAGCCCGATAAAGACCGGGTACTTCATTCTACTCGTCATAATTTACCTCCATCGATCTGACAGTTTCACAGGAGGTGATGAGCATGCATCGCTGAAGTAGAGACTATGATCGCGCATCCGATATTTTGGCTGGCCGTTCGTTGCGACGCGAGGCGGGTTGTCGATTTGCAATGACGCCAGTGGCGAGTGAATTCAATCGTCGGTGGCGCGTTGCAGTTCGTTTATGCCGCCATTTCCAGGCGTTTCAACTCCGGTTCAGCGCTATGCGGCAAGACTACTCGGGATTACACTTTCATCACCGCCAATTTCCTCTACTGCGGTATGCCGCCGCCACCCGTTCTCTACCGCTTGTGGAGGCGGCTAAATTGCTTCTGGCTTATCAAGGGTCCTAAATACCACTCAACAGCCAGCAAACCCGGCGCCAACCGCCTAGAGGCGCCTGTCAACATCCCGAATAGCCATCTTTGCAGCACACCCGACGCCCACTTCGTACAGGCGGCTGTATCGCTTCGTGTACAACGCCGCTCTCACGGACTCTGTGTTTTGTCTGAATTCACCGAAGTATAGGCGCTATGCCGAGAACCGCTCGCAATAGCCGACGAACTCGCGCGCCAGTTCCAGCGCGGCCTGCGCCGACGCCTCATCGGCGCCGCCCGCCTTCAAATTCTCGAAAGTGTTCCAGAGGTCATTCCAAGAACCGCCAGTCTGGCCGGATAAAACAAAGAGATTCTCGAACTCCCACAGCGCCTCCAGCGAAGTGAACGGGTCGACCAGCCGCTGGTAGAGCGGGACGCGCGCGGCGGCGGCGGCTGCCTCGTAGGATTCGATCAACGCCTGTTCGAAATTGCCGTGATGGACGTAGGCTGCGGCTTGTTGGAGCCGTTCGTGGGCCATCGCGAAAACCGGGACCACTTCGGCGATGGTAGTCCCCGCGCATTCGCCGCGAACACCCGAACGCACGGTGAAGCGTTCATTCTCGTGGCCGTAATCGTCATAGAACTGCGGGTCGTCCTCGAAAGCCGGAATGGCCCGCAGCGGCTCCAGCGCTTCTTTCACCCGCTGATCGCCGATGCGCGCGATGAATGAATTGAAATCCTCGCCGGGCTCCGAATGTTCACGATGCAAACTGAAAAGCGTCTCGACGACTTTGATTGCGTTGCGCGCCGGAAACTTGCCCATCACCTTCGCGGCTTGCGGGCGACCATGATTGGCCTGGCCGCCGAGGAATAGCAGATGCGCGGGAATGTTGCGCCCGTCCTGCGTCATCGCAGCCGCGTGGAAGCCGACGTTGGCCACGGCGTGCTGGGCGCAGCCGTTCGGGCAGCCGGAGATTTTGATCCGCAGGTCGCGGTTGGCTTCACGATAAGCCGCAAGCCTGCCGTCGAAGAAAGCCTCGGAGATAGCGCTGCCCAACCCTTTCGCCGAAGCGATGCCCAGACGGCAGGTGTCGGCTCCGGGGCAAGCCGTCACGTCGGCGACCGTCTCGGCGCCCGCGTCGCCGAGCGAAATCCGCCGCAACGCCTTGTAAAGTTCGGGCAGGTCCTCGGCGCGCGTCCAGGGCAGGAAAAGGTTCTGTTCAATCGAGACTCTCAATTCGCCCGCGGAGAATCGCCGCGCCACGTCTGCCAACGCCCGCGCGTTGTCTGCGGTGATGTCGCCCAGCTTTGTGCGGACGTGGACGCCGCGCAGCCCGGCGATGCGGTGCTCGATGACTGAGTCGCGCGCCCACTGCTGAAATTCCGGATCGTCCGCCCACGGACTGAGCATGTTCAACTGCGGCATAGCGGCGTCAAACTCCGGCTCGCTCGCTTCTTCGAGGAAGTCGGCCACTGGCGGCAGCGGGCCGACGATCTCGCGCTCGGCGTCCACGGCGGCGCGGAACTTCTCCCAACCCATCGTCTGTACCAGGAACTTCATCCGCGCCTTCATCCGCTGTTTCCGCTCCCCGTAGCGGTCGAAGACGCGGACCACGGCGGTCGAGAAATTGAAAAGCTCTTCGACCGGCAGGAAATCGGTGTAGACGTGCGCGACGTGCGGGCCGCTGCCCATCCCGCCGCCGACGTAAACGCGGAAACCTCGGCGCGTTTCGCCGTTCTCCTCGCGCGCCACGGCGTGGAACCCCAGGTCGTGAAAGGCGAGCGCGGAATGGTCGTCGGCGCAGCCTTCGAAGGCGATCTTGAATTTGCGCCCCATGTTCTGGTTGAACTTGTTGCGCACGAAATAGCGGAAGAGCGCCTGCGCGTAAGGGTAAACGTTGAAGACTTCGGTGTGCGAGACGCCGGCGCGATAACAGGCGGTGATGTTGCGCACGGTGTTGCCGCAGGCCTCGCGCGTCGTGACCCCGACTTCGGCCAGGGCGCGGAGCAGCGCGGGCGCCTCTTCCAGTTGCAGGTAATAAAGCTGCGCGTCCTCGCGGGTCGTGAAGTGTATAAAGCCGCTGGCGTATCGGTCGGCGACGTCGGCCAGTCGAGTCAACTGGTCGGCGGTCAGGTAACCGCCCGGGATCTTGATCCGCTGCATTTGGACGCCCTCCTGCCGCTGCGCATAGGTGCCGAACTGGAGGCGGAACTTCTGCATCTTGGTCTCGCCGAGTTCCCCGGCGCGATATTTTTTGATCTGCTGTTCGTAATAATCCAGCTCGTCCTCGACGTAGTCAGGGATGATCCGGGCCGGCGATTCGGCCGTCTGAATTGAAGTGGCGCTCATAGTCTCCCCTGCGAAAAACCATCCACAAAGTCACACGAAGAAGCACGAAGTTTTTTCTTCTCCTTCGTGTTTCTTCGTGTGACTTTGTGGATGGTTTTCATTGTTTCTCCGCGTCGCTCATTGCGACGTGAACGACTCCTGTCTGGCGCTCGTCGCCGAGCGCAAATAAAAACGCCCCGGCTCCTTTTGGAACCGGGGCGCCGCGGGCCTTTTATTGATGCTGTGCTCTCAGGTTTGAATGATTACACGCATTGGCGGCCGGTTCCGATGGAAACGGGACGGACAACAACAACATGCGCAGATCGCGCCGCGCTTCGCGTAAGCTATTTCAGCCGCCATTGGGATGTAAGAATGAATGTTCACGATCCTCTTCCGTCCTACGTTCAACAAGTTGAACGCGCCAACGGTACCGCCACTCAAGCGGATTGTCAACGCAAACGTTGACACCGTTATCGGTAACGCATAGACTCCGGCCGAGACCGGCGCCGATTCATCGGCCGCCTCTTGCAGTAATCGTCATCCACAGTAACAGGCTTCACAGACAACTCGGCAACAGGAGGGCATTATGCCAACACTCAAGCAACAGCGGTCTGTATGGCTGGCGCTGTCACTCGTTTTGCTTTGCGCTCAATACGCGGTCGCGCAGACGGTGACAGGCTCCATCTCCGGCACAATCACGGACGCGTCGGGCAACGCCGTCGCCGGCGCCACGGTCAAGCTCATCAACGAGCGAACCAACGACGCTCGCGTTCTCACGACCAACGAATCGGGCGACTTTCGCTTCACCGCGGTACTTCCCGGAACCTACACTGTCAAAGTCGAGCAGAAGGGGTTCAGCGCCTTCGAGCGCCGGGGCAACGTGCTGACGGCCAATGAACACCTGGCGGTGGGCGATCTGACGATGAAGGTCGGCGAGTTGAGCGAAACCGTCACCACAGTCGCCGAAGGCACGCCGGTGCAGACCGAGAGCACGGAGCATTCGGCGCTCCTCTCGTCGAAACAGCTTGAGCTGATCTCGCAGCGCGGACGCGACGTGACGACTCTGCTGAAAATTCTACCCGGCGTATCTTACGGCGGCGAAAGCGAGTCGCTCGGCGGCGGTTTCGGCAGCGGCATTCCCAACATCCAGGGCGGGCGCAACACCTGGAACACGGTCAACGTGGATGGCGTGCGCGGCAACGACCTGGGCAGCCCGAACATCTTCAGCAGTTCAATCAACTTCGACGCCATCGGCGAAGTCAAAGTGCTGCTCAACAGCTATCAGGCCGAGTACGCCAGCAATTCATCGGCAAGCGTCAACATCATTACCAAATCCGGGTCGAGCCAGTATCATGGTGGCGGTTATTGGTTCAAACGCCATGAGATGTTCAACGCCAACAACTTCTTTAACAACGCCAGCGTCGTCACTTCGCCCCTGACGGGCCAGACCAGCACGGTGCCGAAACCGCGCTACCGTTACAACACGCTCGGCGCGACCTTCGGCGGGCCGGTCTGGCTGCCGAAGTTGGGAAGCAAGATCAAAGACAAATTGTTCTTCTTCTACTCGGTCGAGGACTCGCAGACCTTGAGCCCGCAGACGCTACGTCAAGCGAACGTGCCCACCGAACTGGAACGCAACGGCAATTTCTCGCAAACGCGGGATGTCAACAATGCGCTGATCGTCATACGCGATCCGGTGACCAATGCGCCTTTCCCAGGCAACATCATTCCGGCCAACCGGATCAACAAAAATGGCCAGGCGCTGCTCAAAGTCTTCCCGGCGCCGAATGCGCCCGACCGCGCCATCTCGCGCGGTCAATACAACAACCTCTTTCAGGAAAGCCTCAAGGTACCCAAGCGGCAGCACCTGTTCCGCGTCGATTACCGTCCGTCGGAGAAAGATAGCTTCTACGTGCGCGGCTCGACCTGGTACGCCGACAACCAGGGGAGCGCCGTGCCGGCGGGCACAGCCAATTCACAGGTGGGCCTGGGCAAGCTGCATTACACCTTTACCGACAACGGCATCACAGGCAACTGGGCGCATATATTCAGCTCGAACATGGTGAATGAAGCCTCGCTCAGCGTCCGTCACAGCGTCGAAAAAGGCCCTCCCCTCTCAGAAGAAGAACTGAACGCGTTGCGGAGCGCCACTTACGGCTTCACGCTGGGGCAGTTCTTCCCCCAACTGAATCCGCTGGGCGTCCTTCCGCTCGCGACCTTCGGCGGCGTGACCAACTCGCCACAGATCGCCTACGACGGCCGGTTCCCGCTACGCGGGGCCGACACGCTGATCTCCTTCAACGACACCTTCACGCTGATACGCGGCTCGCACACGTTGAAGGCGGGCTTTTACGCCGAGCGAGCGCGCAATTACGAGGGCGCGACCGCGACCTTCGCGGGGAATTTCAGCTTCGCGCGCGACACGAACAACCCGCTCGATAGCAATTACGCTTACTCGAACGCGCTTCTGGGCAACTTCCAGTCCTATACCGAATCCACATTCCGTCCGAGCGGCGAGGGGCGGCAGAGCCTGGTCGATTTGTTCATTCAGGACTCGTGGAAAGCGACGCGCCGGTTGAGCTTCGAATATGGCGTGCGGTTCGGCTGGTCCAACCAATGGTATCAGGACACCGCAAATTCAGCGGCCTTCGTGCTGTCCCGCTACGACCGCTCCAAAGCCCCCCAATACTATCAGCCGGGTTGCGCGGTCGCCGTGCAGGCGGGCGGAACCTGCGCTGCGGCCAACCGGCGCGCTCGGAATCCGGTCAACGGACAACTGCTCCCGGCGGTTCTTATTGGCGCGTTCGTGCCTGGCACGGGCGATCCCTACAACGGCATGGTCCTTGGGAGGGATGACAATTACCCGCGTGGTTTCAAGGAACAGCAGCCGTTTCAGGTACAGCCGCGTTTCGGTTTCGCCTGGGATGTCAAAGGTGATGGGAAGTGGGCGGTCAGAGGCAGCGCAGGCGTGTTCAATCAGACGCGCGTCAGCGCCAACGCGATCTGGACCGATGTGGCGCGCAATCCGCCAATCGCCGACAATCCGCGCATCTTCTACGGCAATATGGACACGCTGCTCTCATCCGCCGGGACGCTCTTCCCCAGCAACGTGACAGGCTTCGACCCGGACGCTCCGACGCCGGTAACCTACAACTACACGGTGAGCATTCAGAAGGACATCGGCTTGGGGACAGTGGTGGATGTGGCTTATGTAGGTTCCGTGAGCCGCCATCTGCAACAACTGCGGAACATAAACCAGATTCCTTATCGCGCGCGCCACGTGGACGTGAACCCGCAGAACGCCAACCCGACAGTAGCGAATACGGCGCTTCCGGACGATTTTCTGCGCCCCTTTCCGGGGTACGGCAGCATCACCTATTACGAAAACGCCGGCCTCTCGAATTACAATGCGCTGCAAGTCGCGGTCAACCGCCGGTTCATTCGCGGCTTGCAATTCGGCGTGGCCTATACCTATTCGAAGGCCATGGACTACACTGACGGCGACCGCGACGGTGTGGCGACTTATCGCCCCTCGCGAATCTGGAACTACGGCCGGGCCGGTTTCGACCAGACGCACGTGATGGTGATCAACTACACATGGGATTTGCCGCGCGCCACCAGGCTGTGGGACAACAAGGTGGTCAGGGCCGTTTTCGACAACTGGCAGTTGTCAGGCCTCACCGCGTTCGCCAGCGGCACGCCCGCAGGCGTCGGCTACACCCTGGTTGACAACGCAGACATCACCGGCGGCGGCGATGGCGGGCGCATCTTCATTACCAGCAATCCGAATCTTTCAAACGATCAGCGAACCGTCGCCCCTACCGGATTCGTGCAGTGGATCAATCCGGCGGTGTTTGCGCGTCCGTCGCGAGGGGATTTCGGGAACGCTCCGAAAGACGTATTCCGCAATCCGGGCACGCACAACTGGGACTTCTCGCTCTTCAAGAATATTCCTCTAAAGGGCGAGTCGCGATACCTGCAATTCCGTTGGGAGATTTACAACGCTTTCAACCACACGCAATGGTCAAGCATAGACACGACCGCGCGTTTTGACGCGAGCGGCAATCAAGTGAATACGCGTTTCGGACAAGTCAATGGCGCGCGCCCGGCGCGAGTGATGCAGGGATCGTTACGGTTGACCTTCTGATTTCCATATGCCATATGCGGTGTGACATATGACATATGTCACACCGCATATGGAGGAAAACTTAAATGTCGAATTCGATGGCGGAGCCCGGCGCGCTTCGCAAAACCCTGCAAGACGCTTTTGACTTCGCGCAAAGTCAGACGCAATCGCTGCTGCAAAAATACCCATCCGATTACTACCCGATGTACACAGTGAAGGGTAAGTTCGGCCACGACCGCAAACGCTGGACGCACTGGTGCGACGGCTTTTATCCGGGCCTGATGTTCATCTTCGCCGAAGCGACTGGCGACGACGCATGGCTCGACAGGGCCATCGCTTACGCCACGCCGCTCGAAGAACGTCAATACGACCGCGCCGTTCACGACCTCGGCTTTCTCTTCCTTTCGACGCATCTGCGCTGGCTCGGCCTGGGCGGCCCGAAGGAACGCATCGAGCCGTTGCTGGTTCAGGCCGGCAAGACTATGGCCATGCGGTTTATGGAAAAGGGGCAATATCTGCGCTCCTTCGTCGAACCCGCGTCGCTCTTCATAGACATTATGATGAACGTCGGAGTGATCTTTTACGCGGGACTCAAGACGGGCGACGAACGATTGCTCGACGTCGCGCACAGACATTGCCTGACGACCCGGCGTACGCTGGTACGCGGCGACGGCTCTACGTCGCACGAAGCGATCTTCGATCTCGAAACCGGCCAATGCCTGCGCCAAACGACGCACCAGGGCTACCGAGGCGATTCGTGCTGGAGCCGCGGCCTGGCCTGGTCGCTTTACGGCTTCACGCGTTCGTATTTGCAGACTGGGCGGGCCGAGTATCTGGAGACGGCGATGCTCAATGCCGGTTATTACCTGGAGAATACTCCGCCCCATATTTTGGATGGCGTGACGCCGTGGGATTACGACGCGCCGGAAAACGGGCCGCTCTCGCGCACGCAGGTGGACACCTCCGCCTGCGCCATAGCCGCGTCGGGATTGCTCGACCTGGCCGACGTCGCGCCCGACGGCCTGAGGGCGCGGGCCTACCGCGATTTCGCGCTGTCTTCACTGCGCGCGCTCTCCGAAAAATATCTGGGCAGTCTGACGCCCGGATTCGAGGGCATTCTGAACGGCGGCGTCTACCACATCCACAAAAATCTGGGCGTTCACGAAGCCGTCATGTTCGGCGAATACTTCTTCGTCGAGGCGCTCGACAAGGCGTTGAAGGCTCTGCGCCGTCGCGCGACGCCACAGCAGACGCCCGCCTATCCCGAAGATTCGCTGCCCGACTGGGCGCGTAAGTGGCAGGACGGCCCGACCGAAGAGGACATGCCAGCGCCGGAGGCCGCTCATTAAGATGTCAGATGTCAGATGTCAGATGTCAGATGTCAGGTTTCAGCCGTTTGTAGCGACTGAACAACTCCTGACATCTGACATCTGACATCTGACATCTGACATCTGACATCTGACATCTGCAATCTAAAACCTATGAATGATCGTCCTGTTTCTCTGGTAACCGGCGCCGGGCGCGGCATCGGGCGGGGCATCGCCGTCGAGCTTGCGAAGCTCGGCCACGCCGTGGTCGTCAATTACGCCGGTAACGCCGGCGCGGCTGAAGAATGTATGCGGCTCGTGCGCGAGGCGGGAGGAGATGGAATCACTGCGCGGGCTGACGTTTCCGTCTCGACCGACCGTGAGCGGCTCGTTCAAGAGACGCTAGACGCTTACGGGCGCATCGATCTTCTGGTAAACAACGCAGGCGTCGCGCCAAGCGTGCGGGCTGATTTGCTGGAGGCGAGCGAAGAGTCTTTCGACCGCCTGATCAACGTCAACTTGAAAGGCCCGTATTTTCTGACGCAACTCGTGGCGCGGCGGATGATTGAGCAGGTACGGCGCGAAGGCGTGAGCGCCTTCGGTTTGCCGCGCATAGTCACGGTCACTTCAGTCTCTGCGTATACCGCGTCGGTCAATCGCGGCGACTACTGCGTGGCCAAGGCGGGGCTGGCGATGATGACGGCTCTCTACGCCGCGCGTTTGGCCGAATACGGCGTCAACGTTTACGAGGTGCGCCCCGGCGTCATCGCCACCGACATGACCGAAGGCGTGAAGGAAAAATACGACCGGATGATCGATCAGGGCGCTTGGCCCATCCGACGATGGGGACAGCCTGAGGACGTAGGTCGCGCGGTGGCGGCCATCGCACGCGGCGATTTCCCCTATTCGACGGGCGAGGTGATCAATATAGACGGCGGTTTCCATCTGCGAACGCTTTAAGGCGATCTCTTTGCTTCGCAAAGTTTGAGATGGTTGAGCTCCTGGGCGCCGCCGCAGGCGCGGCTGGTTATGTATCATCGAGTTAAGGAGGTTCGATATGTTCAATCGAAGAAGTTTTGTTGGGGCGATGGCGACGGCCTCGCTGGCAGGCATGTTGGGGAAGAAGGGTCAGGCGAAGAAAGCGCCCACCATGGCCCCGGACTTACATGAGTTGGATAAAGCGGCGGTGACTCCGGTGTTGAAACTGGATAAGCTGAAAGCGCCGGTAATTATCGAGTCAATCAAACTGCTAAAGAAGGATGAGGAGTACTTCGTCCACGTGCGGTCTAAAGATGGCGCGGAAGGCGTCGCGCTGACCAACCCGCCGCGCGAGCAATACCTGGACAAGATTCTTAAGCAACTGGTGATCCCGTTTTTTATAGGTAAGGACGCGCGCGATCTGGAAAACCTGCTCTGGGAGTTTTATCGCTGGAAGGACAACTACAAGCTGTATGGACTGGCCCTGTGGAGCCCGCAGGCCTGGGTGGAGTTCGCGATCCTGGACATGCTCGGGCGAATTGCGGGCCAGCCGATTGGGGCCTTGCTGGGCGACATTCTGCGGCAGGACGTGGCCATCTACGTGGCCAGCGGGAGGCGGGATACGACGCCGGAGCAAGAGGTCGAATACCTGCAAAAACTGGTAGAACAATCTGGCGCCAAAGCGGTGAAATTCCGCGTGGGGGGGCGGATGAGCCGAAACGCGGACTCGATGCCCGGTCGAACGGAGAAGCTGATTCCGCTCGTGCGGAAGACGTTCGGGGACGCCATTGACATTCATGCCGATTCCAACAGCTCATACGACGCGCCGCAGGCAATCAAAGTGGGGCGCATGCTTGAAGAGGTCAAGGCGGTCTATTTCGAGGAGCCGTGTCAGTTCGATCACCTGGAGGAGACCAAAGTCGTGACGGACGCCTTGACCATCCCCGTGGCAGGCGGAGAGCAGGAGTACAGCGACTGGCGCTTCCGGTGGATGATCGCCAACCGCGGCGTAGATATAGTGCAACCAGACCTGCACTATTATGGAGGGATGATCCGTTCGGTACGCGTGGCGCGGATGGCGCAGGTCGCGAAGATGCCGACGACCGTGCATATTTCGGGCGGGTTTGGGTTCGTCTACATGTTGCATTTCGCCTCGTGCGTACCGGACATCGGGCGTTATCAGGAGTACAAGCTGGGGACGGAGAAATACGGAAGCTGGTTCGATTCGCCGATCAGGGTGAAGGACGGGAAGATGTCGGTTCCCAGCGGGCCGGGCGTCGGGATCAAAGATGTGGCGGGATTATTGAAAGAGGCAAAGGAAGCGTAGCGCCGGGTCTGGAGATGGCGTCCGCGGACGATCTCATGGAGGATCAGCAGGCGATGAAAGTGATGAGTGTGATTGGAATCCTGCTCTTGCCCCTGGCGTTGAGCCTCGTCTCTGCGCCTCAGGCGCAACCTGCATTGAAAATCGAGTGCGTCGCCGGCTGCGGCAGCCCTCTCGATGGAACCGCGAAAGGGGCTCGGCTGATAGAGCCATTTGGCGTGGCGTTCGACAAACAGGGCAATTGGTACATCTGTGAATACAAGGGGCAAAAGATCACGAAGATAGACACGAAAGGATTCGCCACGCTTTTCGCAGGCAGAGATAACCAAAATCCTGAAGGTTCCGCCCGCGGCCAATTGGAATTCAACGACCCGCATGGGTTGGTGATCAGTAAAGACCAGAAGATGTACATCGCCGACACGCTGAACCATCGCGCCGTTAAGATTGATTTGAAGACCGGGCGCGCCACCGTCGTGGCCGGAGTAGGTCGCGCGGGTTATTCCGGCGACGGGGGCCTGGCCGTCGAGGCCACCTTTAATCAGTTTTACGCAGTCGATATAAATCGGGGCGGCGACAAACTCTACATAACCGACCTCGGCAATCGCCGCGTCAGATTGTTGGATTTAAAATCCGGCGTCGTGACCACAATCGCCGGCAACGGCCAGTCGGGCGTTCCGCCCGACGGAGCGGACGCCGCTCAAAGCCCGCTTGTAGATCCGCGAGCCGCCGCCGTGGATTCCAAAGGGAACGTATACATTCTGGAGAGGCGCGGCAACGCGCTTCGCATTATTGATAAGACCGGCAAGATCCGAACGGTCATTGCTCCCGGAACAATCGCCGGCGGCAGGGCCCCAGCCTTGAATGGCCCCAAGCACTTGTGCGTTGACCTTCAGGACAACGTGATCATCGCCGATACGGAGAACCATTTGATCCTAAAATATGAACCGAAAGGCGGCGCGGTCAAGGTCATTGCAGGTTCAGGCGAAAAGGGAGACCGGCTGATTACCGGCGATCCACTCAAAACACAGTTGAATCGCCCGCACGGCGTTTTCATTCACCCTTCAGGCGCATTGTATATCTCGGATAGCTACAACCATCGCGTGTTGAAATTGTCGAACTGATCCACCTCGCACGGTCACAGCCAAAGCTTTTCCAGAAAGTCTTCATGCCGTGTCGCGACACCCTGAAAGAATGAAAGAGCGCCACGTAGTGATGACTAATGGTCTTTGAGAATTAAATGGCGCCATAGTAGTGTGCGTTTCTCCTTAGCGGCCTTTGCGCCTTGGCGCCTTGGCGAGAACCGCCGCATGAATAATGAAGCCCATTTCTCGCAAAGGCGCCAAGGCGCAAAGGCGCCGCCATTTATTTCTCAAAGACCATTAGTCGTTACTTGAAGTGACGACTAAAGTCGTTACTACGTGGCTTTTTTCTGAGACGGCGGACAACACGGGGACCTATGGCAACTCCGGGCGCAACATCCTGCGGGCTCCGGGACAGGCGAACTTGGACTTCTCGCTCGTCAAGGTGACGCGCTTCCGCGAACGTTTCGAAAACCAACTCAAATTCGAGTTTTTCAACGCGTTCAACCACGCGCAATTCGCCGCGCCTGGAAACACCATTGGCACAGGGACCGTAGGCCAGATTTCGAGCCTGCTCTTTGGCGCGACGGCGCGGCAGATTCAGGTGGCGATGAAGCTCAGCTTCTAGATCGGCTTGCAATTGTGTGTACGGTAGGGGCAGACCTGGGTGTCTGCCCCGGATTGGGGTTACACGCGAC
>DATCXQ010000374.1:0-4968 GCA_036565725.1 Blastocatellia bacterium | reverse complement strand
CCGGCCCAGCGCGCCGAGCGCGTCGGCTGCCGTGACCTTGTTGGCGGCGATGCGCTGGCCGTTGACCAGCAATTCGTATTCGATGTCGGCGGCAAGCTCGCCGCTGGCGCGAAGATACTCGTTGAGCGTGAGCGTGGCGATCGCAGTGTCGCGCGTGTTGCTCCATTGCGCGCCGCGACGATTTTTGACGAGCCAATTCGTAACCGGCTCGATCAGTTTGTGGCGCGGCTCGATGGCGAGCAGCGCCCGCAAAGCGAAGGCCGTCGCCTCGACGCCTCCGTCCGACCACCGCCAATAAATTCCATCTTCGCCCCAATGCGCCGCGCCGATCGTGTCAGGCTGCGTCCGCGACGGCGTCGTTTGTATGATCGAAGTGTCGGGCGCCGCGTCCATCTTCACTCCGTTCTCAAGATTGCGGACGAGCGTCGTCGCCCGGTCGCGATAGCCGAAATAATGGGCGCTCAGCGCCAACAGCGCGCGAGTGTAAGCGTTGAGCTTCTCGCGGTTCTCCCACAGGTTGTCGAAGGCTTTGGCCTGGAACTGGCCGACTTCGCGGCGCTTAGACGAGGCGTGATAGGCCGCCAGCGCGTGCAGCATCCACGACTGCCGGTCATAGTTGGATTCTTCTTCGACGATTTCCTTGTCGAGAAAGGCGACGCCGCGCTCCAGCGCGTCCGTTTTTATTTGGACTCCGGCGTCGCGCGCGAGCGTTAACCCCCAGACTACGTAAGCCGTCATGAAGTGATCGCTATCGCCTTCCTTCCACCAGCCCCAACCGCCGTCGGCATGCTGAAAGTTGTACAGGCGGTCGAGCCCCTGCCTGATCATCTCGTCGAGCAGTTGAAGATTCTTTTTGCCTTTCGGATGCGTTTTATCAGCGTATTCCGGCTCGACGCCGCCGAACATCCTGTTCGTAACAGCCTCGGAGTCGAGGCCGAGGTCTTTGAGCGTCTTCGCCGTGATCGCGGCAGGCAGAAAACGACTCATAGTCTGTTCGACGCAGCCGTATGGGTAATCGATCAGGTAGGGCAAAGCGTCGAGCATAGTTACGGCCATGCTCGGCGTTATTTGAACCGTAAGTTTGGTCGTTTCGTGATCTCGCTCTTTCGGCAGGTCGAGTTTGATAGTGACATCGTCGCCGCGCAGCTTGCCGGATCGGGCGACCAGTTTCTCCACGCCGTGTTCGTGAACGACGAAATCGCCCTCCATCGCGTCGGCGCGCTTGTCGCCGCGCGCCGTGACCTTGAGCTTCGCATTGCCCGGCTTTTGCGCCGCGACCACCCAATCAACGCGCGCCTCGCCGTTCGCTTTCACTTCGACCGGCCCTTGCTCGCCTTTGACCGGCCTGCCATCGGAGAGAAAGCCTGTAATCGTCACGCCCTCGGCCTGCAATGACGGCGTTACGATCATCGTTTGATCGGTGTTGTTGTTGATGACTGCAGAGACCGTCGCCAGATCGCCCGCGACGAAAAAGCGCGGCGCTTGCAAGCGCACAATCAACGGCTGTTTCGTGCGCGCGGCGCCCGAGGCGACGCCGAATTGATTGCCCTCGGTCGCCACGCGCGCGGTCGCCCTCCATCGTGTGAGCGAGTCAGGGAATTTCACTTTGACCACGGCCTTGCCGTCCTTGTCGGTGACGACATCGGGCTGCCAGAAGACCGTCGAGCGGAAATCGCTGCGAACCTGCACGGCCGGTTCTTGTCTTGCCGCCGGATCTGACCCGGGGCTTAATGCTGCGAATTTTCCGAAAAAGCGCCCGCTATAGCCAGAGACCCAGCCATTTAGTTGCACAGTGGCGAAAGCTCTGCCATTCAGCGGCATATCGGCGACTTCTTGGGCCCCGAATCTATCCACCCCTGCAATTTGGCCCCCCGGTACACCCTCTGTGAAAAGACCTATCCCTCCGATACCCGCGAGTTTGCCGTAATACTTGCCGTCTGCGCGCCCGTATTCCGCATTAAACCCCTGGGCCGCCTCGTCCTTGCTCCGCAGCATAGAGACGCGCTCGCGCTCGTCGATCAATCGTTTATCCGCGCCTTCCACCAATTTCGCATAGCTCTTCTGCTGAAATGTACTTTGCGTCTGAACGAGCAACGGCCGCTTCACGCCGTAATAAAACTGTCGTGGATCTGCCGCGTAGTCCTGCTGGATGTAATAGACCGACTCGTCCGTGAGTCCGAGCGCGACTTCGGCTGAGACCGGCTGGCCCTGATGATCGCGCGTGGTGACGGTGAGCGCGCCCTCTTCACGCGGCTCGTATTGCTCGCGGTCTGGTTTCACTTCGACCGTGAGGAAACTCTGCGCCGGGGGAACGACGATCTGTTTGCTATCCATGAAAATCTGGCGGTCACTAACCATCGCCGCGTTCAGGAAGACGTTGGGCGTGTGCCGCTCTTCAATCGGAACCTCGATGAGCTTGACCGTGCCGGCGAGGTGGACGAGTTGATAACTATGCAGGTCCTCGCTCTCGACGCTGAAGAGAACGTAGCGGTCCGGCCCCGGGGCGTGCAGCATCACCGGCGCCTTCTGCCCGGCGCGAAACGTGTCCCGGTCGACGATGATTTCAAGGCCGCCGTGGCGATAACCCAGCTCGGTCGTCGCGTTCGCAGCCACCCACACGGCGGTCTCCGCCCTGATCGGCGCCGCGCCTTTGTCTGGACTACTCCACGCGACACGGTAGTAGCCTTCGCGCTCCGGCGTGAAGCTGAATTCGGCCTCGCCCTCGGCGTTGGTCTTCACGGGTTGAGTGAGGACGTCATCGCTCTGATAGCCTCGGAACTTGAGCTGCCAGCCGGCGGCGCCGCGCGGCGGAAAAGCGCCTTTTTCGCGCAGCTTCTTCAACTCGGCGCCTTTCACTTCACGGCCGCTCGGATCGAGCCAGATCTCATCCCATGTATCGCGCGTGACTTTGACGGTTCCCTCGACCTGCATCGGCTGGTCGTTGGCGTCGAGGGCCTTGAGATCGACCGCGATCTTGTCCTGCGGGCGATGGAGGCTGTGTTTGGCGCGCGGGTAGACGTAATAACGCTGGCGCGTGACGCGAACCGAGCCGCTGCCCACTATCTCGCGGCGCGAGTTGTCTGTGACGCGCGCCTCGACGTAATACTCGAAGTCCTGCTGAACGTCGCGCGGCGTGTCGAATGCGAGCGTCGCGCGGCCATTGGCGTCGGTCCTGATCTTCTCGCGTTTGATGATCTGGCCACGCTGCCCGCCGCCGTACCAGTATCGCGGCGAGAGGTCTTCGTAGTACCACGCGAAATCGCGCTGTGGATACCACCAGTGATAGAACGGGTTTTGATGGACCAGAATTTCTACGGTCGCGTTGGCCACCGGGCCGCCGAAGTAATAATCGGCCTGGACGTTGACTTCGACCCGGTCGCCCAGACGAAAAGTCTTCTTGCGGCCATCCTCTTCCGGCGTTTGAACGCTGACCTGAAACTCCGGCAGCTTGTATTCTTCCAGCCGGAAGAGCGTGGCCCGGCCGATGTGATTGCGGTGACCGGCCTCCCAATCCCAAAAATTTACCACGTACTCGCCGAGCGGCATGCTCGCGGTCAGTTCCAGCGAACCCCATGCGCTGCCGAAGGCGTTCAACTCCGCCTTGCCCTCTTTGACCTTGGCGCCGCGCGGGTCGTAAATCTCGAACTCGACGGTTTGATTCGCGGGCGTCGAGTAGACCGAGCCTTGATACTTCCGGGCGATGAATTTCCATTGCGCGACTTCATTAGGCCGGTAAGCGGGACGGTCGGTGAAAGCATAGATGCGCCAGGGCTGTTGATCGCGATAATTTACTTGCCTATAGCCGACGCTGAAGGCCTGGTGATTGTCGCCGGCGGCGACGGCGACAAGATTATCGGAGGATTGAGCCGTGGACAGGTCAAACAACGCAATACCGTCCTGATTCGTCTCTTTGACGCTCTCACGCCACACCCATTCATTGCCGCTATACTGACGCTCCCCAAGCTTTACGGTCGCCCGGGCGAGCGGCGCGCCGCTCAGAGCGTCGCAGAAATAAGCGAGCGCCTGTTTGCCTGAGGCCTTAAGGATGAGCGACGCGTCGGTCACCAAAAGCAAATCGCGCGCGCCGACGCTTCCGTTTTTGGCCTCGATCACATAAGCGCCCACGGGAAGTTTGCTGTTCAGCCGGATCGTCTCCTGACCGGGGATGTAGTCTCCTTTGTCACCTGTTTCTTTGACCAATGATTGCAGCGCTTTACTTCCCGAGAGAGCGATCTGCTGAATCCAATAGCCCGCGTCGGCCTTTTTGCCGTCGAGTTGAAGGTCGCGCGGGAGGTTCACCGGATAGAGAGCCAGCGCGACCTGCTTCACGTTGCGCCAGTTGAGCTGGATCTGGATCTCGGAGTCGGGAAGGAAGACGTTCGTCGCGCCGACGCCAATCGAGGGTTTGGTGATGTTTTCGATCTGGCTCTGAGCCTGATCGTAGTACCTCGTGGCGCCTTTGCCGTATTCAGTCACGAGGCGACGGAACAATTCCAGCGCCTTTACATGATCCTGCTCCTGCCGCCAGCCGCCGTCATCGAGCGGGATGTAACGGCCATTCTGCGTCATCCATTCGGCGTAGTTATAGAGCGCGTCGTCATACCATTCGCTTCCCTTGCCGGCTTTGATCGCGGCCTCAAACTCCTCAGGCGCCCGCCTGCTCTGGCCGTAGTCGCCGCCACGATGACGCAGCGTCATAGCGATCAGGTAATGCGCGCGCGCCCGGTCGGCGTCGTTTTGGGCGATCTTGAGCGCGTTGTCGAGAATCTCGAGCGGCGCAAAGTTGCCGTAATAGCCGTAGTAATAATATGGCTCGGCCTCGGGCGGTTGAGCTATCGCCCAGACGATCTTCAAGTACCGGGAGCGCCCCAGATCGAGGTCTTTGGTTCCCGCCCACCAATCGAGCGCCTGCTGATAATGCGGCCAGGCCTGCCCCCAATCTTTCACGCCGCGCCGCGCCCACCACAG
>DATCXQ010000369.1:0-20641 GCA_036565725.1 Blastocatellia bacterium | reverse complement strand
CGCTTGAACGGCCGCGTCACGCTGCCCGGCGGCGATGGCGGATCCCGAATCGAGAGTCTTCGATTCGAACGAGGACGAGGCCATCGCCCCCGCCTTCTCAATCGCCTTTTTCACCATGCCGACGTCTGTCGTGTAGTTCTGCAGCGTGTTGACTGAAAGGTTGATGGTGAAGACCCCGACGAAGTTGCCCAGGCTCGAAGCTCCGCCGACATAACCCATCGCGGCGTCGTTGGCGCGCTTGCGACCGTCCTGCGACAGACGATCGAAGACCAGGGCGACGACGCTGACGCCTACGTCAGGGTTTGACGCCAGGACCGGCTTCGCGGGAGGCGTAGTAGTCGCGTTAGCCTGCGCCGAGGCCACCTCCTGGACGGCAGAGTTGGCCTTGCCGGATTCGCCCGCCGAATTGCGCCTGATCAGCCTGAACGATTCAACCGGCTGTTTCGCCCCGTCCTCGAAAACCTCGAAGTCGGCGGCTGAAAGGTCTGCCACAGGGCGTCCGCGCTTGTCTTTGACCACGACGTCAAGCAGGACTTCGACGGTTCCGACGGAGACCTTCTCGTCCTGACGCGCAGGTTTCGATTGATCTTGCGCCTGCGCGGGCGCGACCAGTGCGGCTGTCAAAAACACGACGGCGAATTTTTTCATGGCGTCCCTCGTAATGGATAGGTGAATGAATGAAGCGCCGTGATCATATCACTGATCCGCGCGGACTAGAAACGAGAGAGGGCCTGTGGCAGGCGCGCAAGCTGATATTAGCGAAGTCGCCGCTCGCAGGTAATGCCGCTCGGCTCTTCTTCAGAACGGGAGTCGGATGTTAGGATACGTCCTCAATGAGCTACGATTTCATTCCCCTGGATTTCAGACGCCTGGAGTCTGAAGAGCAGCGCCGCCGCGCCGTCGAGTTTTACGAACTGATGAGACGCCGACGCACTGTGCGCGAGTTTTCGCCCGACCCTGCCCCGCTCGAACTGATCGAAATGGCGATCAAGACCGCGGGCGCCGCGCCGTCGGGCGCGAACCAGCAACCCTGGCGCTTCGTCGTCGTAGGCGATCCCGAAATCAAACGCCGGATCCGCCTGGCCGCCGAAAAGGAAGAACGCGAGAATTACGGCGGACGCTTCCCCGACGAATGGCTGCAAGCCCTGGCGCCGCTCGGCACTGACTGGCATAAAGAGTTCCTTGAGATCGCGCCTTACCTGATCGTCGTCTTTAAGATTGATTACGACGTCGAAAGACTTCCCGACGGACGTGAGCGCAAGATCAAACATTACTACGTCAACGAGTCGGTGGGCATCGCGTGCGGGATGCTGCTGGCGGCGCTGCACAACGCGGGGCTGGCGACATTAACGCACACGCCGAACCCGATGAGTTTTTTAAACGAAATCCTGAAACGGCCGAAGAACGAAAAACCGTATTTGCTTGTGCCGGTCGGTTATCCTGCCGACGGCGTAAAAGTCCCAGACATCGCGAAGAAACACCTGGAAGATATTATGTGTATCGTCGAATAGCCGCTCGCAAACGGCTACGTAACAAGCGCCATTCATCACCGGAGCCTTCATGTGGCGTTGCGGCGCCCTGAAAGAATGAAAACGCGCCACATAGTTATGATTTTAGTCCTTGCGTGAGATAACGACTAAAATCATTACTACGTGGTCGATTTTCTAAGGAGAACATCTATGAAAAAAGAGACCACGACTCGACCACAAATTCAACGGCCTTCTGCGAGCGCCGACAAACAGGCGCCGACGCGGCGCGACTTCGTTAAAACAACGGCGGCGGCGGGCGCGGGGCTGTTAATCGTGCCGTCGGCCATCGCCTTCGGCTCGGAAGCCAATTCGTCACTCGGCCTGGGCGTCATCGGATGTGGCGGGCGCGGCAGTTACGACGGCGGCGAGTTCTTAAACAACACCGACGTCCGAATTACGGCGCTGGCCGACATGTTCGAAGACCGCGTGCTTGAGGCCCGCGTCAAATTCGACAAGCTGTCTGAAGAAAAGGGCCGCGCAAAGCTTTCGGATTCGAACCTCTTCAAAGGCCACAGGGCTTACGAGAAGCTACTGCAATCGAAGGACGTCGACCTCGTGTTGATCACCAGCCCGCCATATTTCCACCCCGAGCACCTGGAAGCCACCGTCAACGCGGGCAAGCATGTCTACTGCGAAAAGCCGGTCGCGACCGACGTCCAGGGCTGCCAGCGGGTGATCGCCACGGGCAAAAAAGCTCAGGGCAAAGTCAGCCTTCACATCGGATTCCAGAAGCGCTACGACGAAGGCTATCGCGGAATGATCCAGCGCATCCACGCGGGCGAGATCGGCGACATCGTTCTCGGCCAGAGCTTCTATTACACGAACGACCTCGGACGCCAGAACAAATCCGGCATGTCCGACCTCGAGGCGCGCATTCGCAACTGGGTGTTCGACCGCGGGCTTTCGGGCGACATTCTAGTCGAACAGAACATCCACATTCTGGACATCGTCAACTGGGCGATGAAGTCGCATCCAGTGAAAGCAATGGGCGTCTGCGGGCGCTCGCTGCGGAAGCAGGTCGACGCCATACCGCCCGATTACCTGTGCAGCGATCATTTCATCCTGACCTACGTCTACCCGAACGACGTTCACGTCAGCTTCAATTCGAACCAGTTCCGCAACAAGGGCTACCGCCAACAGGGCGAGCGGTTCTTCGGTACGAACGGGGCCGCCGAGTCGTTCCAGAGCGGCCCGGCGTCAATCATTCTCAACCAGGTTCAGGAAGGCCAGAAGACGGGCGACAAGATCGACACCGGCAAGGTCAACCTGCATGCGGCGGTCGGCGCGAAGATGAAGGCGCTGGTCGAAAGCGTAAAATCCGGCCAGTTCCACAACGAAGCCGAACAGGGCGCCGAGACCACGTTGACCACAATCCTCGGTCGAATGGCGGCTTATTCGGGCCGCGAGGTGACCTGGGACAAGATGATCCGGTCGAACGAGAAGTGGAACTTGAAGCTCAACCTCGATTCGCTGGGCGGCGCCGAGGCGGTTTCGATGAAAGGCTGATTTAAACTTCTGGCAATTCCGTGGCGCGGCGGATCAAGGGTTTGGACAATCCCGCCGGCCGCGCTACGGAATTGCCGAAACTCTTTTCAGCCCGCCCAGCCCTGACTTTGCGCCGACCCCGCGCCTATCTTTTCCTCAACAGCCAGGTGAAATATTGCGTTGACAAAGGCCGAGTGACCCACTATATTCCGCGCTGCCTGGAACTCACTATTCATGTGAAGTTTTCTCAGAAAGCGTGTTTTGTTCTGAAATCCACCCGTGAAGTGTGAGTCGTAATACATAGCTGAGATTATTCGCTCTCCCAAAAGCACTGCCCAATTAATTTATTTGTCACCCTCTGCTCATCTGAAGCAAAAAATAGATCAATAGTGATAGCTAGATTAATGCCTGCGTCACCAGTTGATCCCCCTTTACCTCACAAATCAAAAAGCGCCCCGATTTTCCACAATTAAACAAATGTAGTACCTGCAGAGATTACCTATTGCCGTAGGTGTAGTTGGCCTCCTTCACTAGTGGCAAATGGAGGTTTGTTTTAAAGATGGTCCCTTTAATCAAACGAACCTCTCTGGTTTTCGCAAAGGGAAGACTTAAATAAAGGAGTTCAACAATGAAAAAATCACTAGCTACACTGATGTTTACCGCGTTGGCATTGTCTGCCATTGCGATCCCCGTCCTCATGAGCAGATACTCTGCCAGCGCTGAAAGCAAACTCAATTCGGCGCCGGCTGCGAGAGCCGCCGCGCAAGACACGGTCTCCGCCGAGCTAACCACAGGCATTGTTATGCCGAGTGTGCCCATTTACGCTCTGAACACTAACAACGTTATTCTTATCCTCCGGCCCGGAGACACCAACTTCAGCCGGCTAGTTAAGGTCAACAACGCCAATGGCAATTTGATTGGGATTGATTTTCGCCCGGCTGACAGACGCCTCTATGCTTTGACCGACACCGGCACTATCTACACCATTGCTCTGGGCGCCACTAATTTGGGCGCCGTAACTCGGGTGAGTACAATGTCGCCTCGTTTTGACGGGGGGTATCAGTCGCTGATGGACTTCAACCCCGTCGTCGACGCGATTCGGTTCATCGCAAGCGACAACGATAACTACGCAGTCGTCAAAGACGCCAGCGGTATCCTCAACACGACCGCAGTCCAAACCTCCCTGACTTACCCGTCCCCTGACGTAAACACCGGCAAAGACCCGAACATCGCCTGCGGCTCATATACCAACAACGTTGCCGGCGCGGCGGTCACTATTTTCTACGCGATTGATCACGACACGGACCAGTTCGTGACGATCCCACCGGCCGCTCCTGGTGGCAGTTCGGCCACGGGCGGAGGTCTACTGCAGACCATTGGCAACCTCGTCACTCCTACCGGCGCTCGGATCAACTTCTCTCCGAACACCGACATCGACATCACCACCGTCAATGGCGTTAACACTATCTACGGGGTTAGCGGCAGGTCGCTTTTCTCCATCGACCTGGCGCAGATCAAACCGACCCTGGTGCGAGGACAAACGCAAAACGTGGTTGTTCGGGGAATCTCGCTGGCAGAAACTCCTGATAATGGCGGCAATCTCATTGATGTCGCCCTCCCTATCCGCCAGTAGTGAAATACGATCGCGAGGCTAGCGAGGGGCACGAAGATTTTCTAAATCTTCGTGCCCCTCTTCATTTCGTGGTTTTGATTCATCCCCATTACGCGCCGCTGCAATTCGTAAAGCTTGGTCAACGCCTCGACCGGGCTGAGTTGATTGATGTCGAGCGCGGCGAGGGCTTCGAGCGCGGCCTTCACGCTTCCGTCCGGCTGAGCCGTTTTCGCCGACGCCTTCGCGTGCGCCGCGCCGTTGTGATTGTCCAGCAATTCCGTGGCGCGGCGAATCACGGGTTTGGGCAATCCCGCCAACTGCGCCACGTAAATGCCAAAGCTTTTTTCGGCGCGCCCCGGCTCGACCCTGTGCAAGTAACGCACCTCGCCTCCCTTCTCTTCGACAGCCAGATGAAAGTTTCGCACGCGCGGCAAATAATCCGCCGCGTCGGTCAATTCGTGGTAGTGAGTGGCGAACAGCGTCTTGGCCGCGACGCGCGGGTTGTTGTGCAGAAATTCGATCACCGCGCGCGCGATTGACAGTCCGTCGGCGGTCGAAGTCCCTCGCCCTACCTCGTCGAGCAGAATAAGGCTTCGCGAGGTCGCGTGGTTGAGGATGTGGGCGGTTTCGATCATCTCGACCATGAAACTCGAATGGCCGCGCAGTGTGTAATCGTGCAACCCGACGCGAGTGAAAATGTGGTTGACGACGCCTAGCTTTGCGACCTCGGCGGGGACGAATGCGCCGATCTGCGCCAGCAAACAGATCAACGCCACCTGCCTGAGATAGACCGACTTCCCGGCCATGTTCGGCGCTGTCAGCAGCATGATCTGCGGCCCGCCGTCCGCGCCCCCGTTCGCGGCGCCGGCGCTCGAAAGCCGCGTGTCGTTCGGCGCGAAGCGGCGCTCGGCTTCATCGCCCGAATCGGACAGCCGCCGCTCGATCATTGGGTGGCGGCCCTCGCTGATCACGATCTCGCCGCCCTCGTTTAATTCGGGCCTGACGTAGCTGTAACGCGCCGCGCATTCGGCCAGCGCCGCGCAAATGTCAATGCGCGCGACGCCCGCGGCCACCTGGGAGATGCGGTCGGCGTGGCGGCTGATCTCGGCGCAGACCTGGCGGTAGAGATTGGTTTCGAGTTCGACGATACGCTCGCTGGCGTTGGCGATTAGCGTTTCATGCTCTTTCAGTTCCAGCGTGAAGAAGCGTTCGGCGTTCGTTAGAGTCTGTTTGCGGATGTAATCGCCGGGCGCGAGCTTCAGGTTCGTCTTCGTGATCTCGATGTAATAACCGAAGACCTTGTTGTAGCCGACCTTGAGCGACCTTATTCCACTGCGTTCGCGCTCGCGCGCCTCGAACTTCGCCAGAAAATTTTTCCCGCCCTCCAGCACGTCCCGCAATTCATCAAGCTCTTTGGAAAAGCCCGCGCGGATGACCGAGCCCCGCTCTATCTCCGAAGGCGGGCGCTCTGTGATTGCCAGCGTGACGTAACTGACGATGTCATCGCAATCCTTCAAAGTCCTGGTGAAATCGGACGGCGCCTTCTGTTTTTCGAGCGTGAAGCGGATCGGAGCGACGGCGCGCAGGCTGCGCGCGAGCGCGACCACCTCCATTGGCGCGGCGATCTTCCGCCGGACGCGTCCGAGCATCCGCTCGATGTCGAGGATTTCATTCAACCCGGCGCGAATCTTCTCCCGCGCGGCGTCGCGTTTGAAGAACCATTCGACCGCGTCCTGCCGCGCGCGCAATTCGACTACGTCCAGCAGGGGATGCCGCAACCAACTTCGCAGGCGCCGCCCGCCCATCGGCGTCACCGTCAAATCAATCGTCGAAACCAGCGATCCCGTGGGCTGCCCGCCAGTGAAATCCCAGCCCTGAAAGATTTCCAGATTGCGCATCGTTTGCGGGTCCAGGCGCATGAATTTGTCGGTCGCGTAACTTTGCAGCCGGTCCAAATTGGCCAGCGCGTCCGGCTGAGTGTCGCGCAGGTAGACGATGATCGCGCCCGCGGCCTGCGCCGCCAACGGGCGGTCCTCGCAACCATACGCCGCCAGCGTCGCGACTCCGAAATGATCTAGCAGCGCCCGCCGCGCCGCCTTCAATTCGACCCGCGCGCCGTCGAGTTTCGTCAACGCCCGGATCTCGACGTCGGGCGGCCGCTGATCGCGCGGCAGTAGCAATTCAGAAGGCGCCAGACGCTCAATTTCCGCGACCGCCTGCTCAACCTCAAGCTCGGTCGCGGCGAACTCTCCTGTCGTCACATCGGCGTAAGCAAGGCCTGCCGAATCGCCGCCCACGAACAGACTGGCCAGGTAGTTGTTAGCCTTGCCTTCGAGCAAGCCAGGCTCGACCACCGTGCCGGGCGTCACGATTCGCGTGACCTCGCGTTCGACCAATCCCTTGCCCGGCGGCGTAACCTGATCGCAAATCGCGATCTTGTAACCGCGATTAATCAACTTGGCCAGATGGGTTTCAATCGAGCGCACCGGCACGCCCGCGAGCGGATGCACCTGCCCCTTGCCGAAATATTTTCGGGTCAGCGCGACGCCAAGCTCCCGCGCCACGACGCTCGCGTCTTCGTCGAAAGCTTCATAAAAATCGCCGATCTGGAAGAAAAGTATCATTCCGGGATAGCGGCGTTTGATTTCCAGGTATTGGCGGCGAAGCGGAGTAGTCATTAATGAAGTTCTATTGTCTATCTACTGAATCACGTGCTAGATTTCTTGTATGAACTACCGAGATATTATCACTATTGAGCCTGGCAAGCGCAGTGGCAAACCCTGTATTCGCGGGATGAGAATCACGGTCTATGATGTGCTCGAATATCTCGCGGCTGGAATGACCCATCAGGAAATTCTTGAAGATTTTCCCTATCTGACGGAAGAAGATATCCTGGCTTGTTTGAGCTATGCGGCGGATCGAGAAAAGCAGATGCTGGTGCTTCAACCATGAAATTGCTCTTCGACCACAATCTTTCGCCGCGCCTGGTCAAGCAACTTGCCGATTTGTACCCTGATTCCACACACGTTTACTTGATTGGAATGGATAGGGTTGACGATGGCGTTATCTGGGAATACGCGAGGAATAATGGGTATGCCATTGTCTCCAAGGACGTTGATCATACCGACAGGTGTCTGCTTCGCGGATTTCCACCAAGAGTGATCTGGATTCGCACAGGCAACTGCCCGACACGACATATTGAGAACTTGTTACGCAAACACCATAACGCCATTCTCAGCTTCGAAAATGATCCGATTATTGGCGTTTTCACTCTGCTCTGAACCTTCGCGCCGATTATTCTTAATCTCTTTCCTCCAATTTCCCAATCAAATCCGTGCCAATCTCGCACGCCACGATGCTCGCGTCTTCATCGAAAGTCTCGTAAAAATCGCCGATCTGGAAGAAGAGAATCATGCCGGGATAGCGGCGTTTGATTTCCAGATATTGGCGGCGAAGCGGAGTTGCCATGCAATACTACGTAAATAGTTAAACGTCCTCATCCGGAATAATGCTGAAAAGTTTCAATGCTTCAAACAATGCTTCAATTATCAGAGGGATCTTTAGCGGATGAGTTGCGTCCTGCAGTACAAAGGCCAAAGATTCTCCCTGACCTGCTGGGGACTTCCCTTCGTAGAACCATCCAGAATTTGTGATTCCCACAAAAGCCGGAGGAGGTGATCTAAATACAGACTTTCCCTCCTGATGTATTTTTTGCAAAAGTTTATTGACCCAATCTCGATCAATAACCATGCGATCACGTTGGCTAGGAAGATTTATATCAATGAACACTCCAAATGATCTATCGCCCGGATTCTGTAACATTGCTTTGTTGTAGAGACTAAAAATGTCGGTCTTTATGACATCCAGGTCAGGAAGATCGCCTTTTTCGTGATATACGCCTTGTCTACGACGACTTTTTGCCTCTATGGCAATTACTTCCTTCGTCACTTTGTGAATAGCGTTGAATTCACAATGCTTCTTGGATTGCCTATCCTGCAACCACTCAATTTCAAAACCGGCGCGTACAAGTGATGCGGCAACGGCTATCTCGTACCGCGCACCCTGAAACGCGTCCTAATCAATTAATCTATCTCTCAAAGGCTTGGGGAGTTTGTTAACATGCTTTAGGTAATATACATCTCTAGCAAGAGCAATTAACTCCATAACCTCGCCTGGTGGAACTACGCGATCCTTGGGGGTCAAATTCAGTGACTCCACTTGCTTGAAAAATTCGGACCGGGCATCTATCCTATCCATCGCATAATGATATGTTGTTCTTCAGGAACCTTCTCTCGTTGGGCTTTGCACCAAGATTTACCAAGTGTCAGTATCAAAACTTTCACGATGAACTCGTGTAAATGTTCAGTTAATGGTCGAAAAAGAGTCTTGTTCCAAACAGCTCGAACTCGATATTTGCCAAATTTAGTACTGATTAGTCGAGGGCTCGGAAACTTTTCTCTGTAAGCGGCTTCTTCGGCCATTTGAATCAATACTTTCCCACAGCACTCCCCAAACTTAAGCCCAGTGCCACACTCGCACTCTTTATTAAACTCGGACTCTTTCAAGATCATAAGTTTCTCAACGTCAACTCAGTTCCTTACCGACAGCTTTTTAAGCAAATCCTCTTGCGCCTTCAATGCTTCAAATAACCGCTGCAACTCCCCCACCCCGATCACCGTGATTATGTCCCAGATTTCGTGGAACGATCCGGTCAGCCGCTTCCCAGCGAACCGCCTGTCGCGCTCGCCTGCGATGACCAGGAATGGCCGCGAGCGTTGCGCGTCGTAAGCGTGTTTCAACCGCGTCAGCGCGCTGTCGACGCTGCCCGAAATCTGCACTTCAAAGACGTGGCTCAATCGCGGCGACGAAGCCGTGTCGCGCCAGACCACGTCGTAATGCTCGAACTCAGCCTCGGCATGTTTGCCCAGCATCAGGCCGATCTCGACCAGTATCGCCTGGGCCTCCTTGTGGGTGAGCGTTTTTTCTCTGTGTTCGACGAGGCCGGCGGGCGCGTCGAGCGTCATCGCTTCAGCCTCGACGCGCTTCAAACCTTTCGCGGTGATCTTCCACTGATCCTTCTCACGCCGCAATTCACCCTTCTCTTCGAGTTGACGACCGGCGCGCTGCACGGCGCGCGCCCAGCGACTGCGGCCACTCTCGGCGCGCTCGTCCAAATCATGGCTGGTGAGTTGCGGGAAGTAGCGCGGCAAACGGCCGTAAAGGTAGCGCAATTGATCGCCGCCTCCGGTTGCTTTGAGTTCTTGCAGGATAGGGAGTTCGAGTCGTGAAGTTTCAGGGAAAGGCATTTGATTTGAAGCTCAGAAAGTCGAAACTTCGGATGGATTACGCCCCGCAACATTTCTTGTACTTCTTGCCGCTGCCGCATGGACAGGGGTCGTTGCGCCCGGCCTTCTCCGGCGCTATGTAGGGCGCGTTCGGCGCGAAGTTATTCCCGTTCAAAGCCGAGAGCCTGCGGCTACCGGCGTCCCATTCATCTTCTTCGTCGTCTTCATCCCATTCATCCTCCTCATACCAATCTTCGTCCTCGTCCCACTCGTCGCCGCGCTCACGATTCTCGAACCACGCGCGCATCTCCACGCTCACGTCGTCGACCAAATGATTCCACTCGGGAAGATCGGCCAGGACGACGTCTTTGCCGAGATCGATTTGCTCATTCACCCACTCCGGATCAACGATATATTCATCAACCAGCCCGTCATCATATGCCTTCTTGATATGGTCGTAGACCTCTTCCGGATAGAGGTCGTTGGCGGCGTCGACCAACTCGCTCCAGACTACCTCGTTTCTGTCCTCCAATCCTCCCTCAAATAGACTCTTGTAATAGGCTATCGCGTCTTCGCGCAACCTGTCGCCCGAAACTACAAGGGCCAGCCACGACCTGATCGCGGCGGCCCGCGCGAACTCTTCGGCCTCGCTGTTCTCGGCAAGCTCGGCGATCAGGCTGGTGTCGCCCATCGAGACTGAAGCGAGAATGTTGGCCAAATCCTCCATCGGAATGTCCCCGAGCAAACCGTCCACCAGCTCCGGCGGACGCGAGGCGAGCTTGATTATCAACGGGTACGCGCGTTTTTCGCGGAACTTGGCGAGCAAAAACATGGCGTAGATGTGCGAATCGTCTTCCGCTTCCAGAACGTCTTCGGGGGCGTCCGCTGCCCTTTCCAGAGCCTTGAGCAGATGCGGGGTCATCTCATCCTTCTTTTCGACGGCCTGACGCAGCGCATGGCGCGGGAACACCTGATCGTCGTAAGAGAAAATCTCCATTATCTCTTCGACGCTGAGATCGCGGGCGCTATCATCTTCATCTTCATCTTCATCTTCATCTCCATCTCCCGATTCGCTGTACCAGGCCCACCATTCCATCTCCTTGATCGCGCTTTCCACAAGCTGGTAATGCCGGACTCCGCGAAGCCGCGGGAGGACAGCCTCTTTGCCCTTGGCCATTATTTTGTCGATATCTTCGAGATCGGTCATGAACTCATCTATCAGCTCGTTTTCATAGGCGACTTTTATTCTGTCGTAAAGCTCTTCCGGGCAAAGTTCGGTCGCGCAATGGGTGAGGGTGGTCAAAACAACCTCCCTCTCTTCGGAGGGCTCTTCCTTCAGAATTGCGTCGAACAGGCGGGAGTAATAACTCATCACTTCGTCACGGGATTTGTCTCCGCTGCGCACGAGGGCGAGCAACGCGGAAAGAGCCGAACCTCGAGTGAACTTTTCCACCTCGGCGTTCTCCGCCAATCGCGTAATCAGGCTCGTGTCGCCGCCGCACACCGACGCCAGGATTTTAGGCAACCCTTCGGTGATCGTATCGCCTAGCAGATCGTCGACAGTATCTGGCGGAAGCGAGGCGATGCGCACGATCAGCGGATAAGCCCGCGTCTCGCGGAACTGCGCCAGCAAATAGAGCGCGTAAAGATAAGCCGAGTCCGCTTGACCAAGGGCCCCGCCAGGGTCGTCCGCGACTCTTTCGAGGATTTTCAGAAGGTGCGGCGTGATCTCCTCTTTTTGGGCAGTGGCTTGCTCCAACGCCTCGCGCGGGAATTTGTTATCTTTGTGAGAAAGGGCATTCAGAATTTCTTCGACTGTCATATGTCAAGCTGCTTTCCGCTTGCGAGCCAACAAGCGTAAATCTGCTCACCAGGTTTGGTATTCGGGGTCTTCTTCCAGTTTTTTCTTAAAGGCTTCCGCTTTCGATCGCCAATGATACCGCCGCCGCAATTCAACAACAATAAGAAGAGGCAGTGATCCGCGGCGAACCACTGCCTCTCGAGTTTCCATTCAGCCGTTGGCGAATCGGCCTTATTTCTCCGCTTTCTGCGCCCCGATCCTCATTCCGTAAAACGACCGGTAGACGAAGAAGAAGGCGGTGGCCAGGAAGACGGCCGCCAGCGTGTGGCTGAGCGTCGCGTCTCCCTGCTTCGCCGCCGTCAGACTCACGGCCAGTTCGACCGCCAGAAGTCCGAAGAGCGTCGTGAACTTGATGACCGGGTTCATGGCCACCGACGAGGTGTCTTTGAACGGGTCGCCGACCGTGTCGCCGACGACCGTGGCGTCGTGCAGTTCGGAGCCTTTGGCCTTCAACTCGACCTCGACGACCTTCTTGGCGTTGTCCCACGCGCCGCCGGCGTTGGCCATGAAGATCGCCTGGTAGAGGCCGAAGATGGCGATCGAGATCAGGTAACCGATGAAGAAGAACGGCTCGACGAAGGCGAAGCCGAGTGAAGCGAAGAAGACCGTCAAGAAGATGTTGAACATCCCCTTCTGCGCGTACTGCGTGCAGATCTCCACCACCTTCTTGCTGTCATCGATCGAGGCCTTCTCGACGCCTTCGAGCCGGATGTTGGCCTTGATGAACTGGACCGCCCGGTATGCGCCCGTCGTCACGGCCTGCGTCGACGCGCCGGTGAACCAATAGATTATCGCGCCGCCCGCGATCAGCCCCAGGACGAACGGGGCGTGCAGGATCGAGAGTTTCCCGACGGCGGTTTGATCGGTCAGCCCGTTCGTCAGTAGCATAATGATCGAGAAGATCAGCGTCGTCGCGCCCACCACCGCCGTGCCGATCAACACCGGCTTGGCCGTCGCCTTGAACGTGTTGCCCGCGCCGTCGTTCTCTTCCAGCAGGTGTTTGGCGCGGTCGAAATTGGCCGTGATGCCGAAGTCCTTCTTAATCTGGTTTTCGACGTTCGGGATCTGCTCGATCAGCGACAGTTCATAAACCGACTGCGCGTTATCTGTAACCGGGCCGTACGAATCCACCGCGATGGTCACCGGCCCCATGCCCAGGAAGCCGAAGGCCACCAGACCGAAAGCGAACACAGCAGGCGCCACCATCAGCACGGCCAGACCACCGCTGAAGAGGTATGCGATACCCATCAACACGGCGATGCTGATGCCCAGCCAGAAGCCTGAGAAGTTGCCGGCGACCAGTCCAGACAGGATGTTGAGCGACGCGCCACCTTCGCGCGACGAGATGACCACCTCGCTGACGTGACGCGACTCCGTAGAAGTGAAGACTTTGACCAACTCGGGAATGATCGCGCCCGCCGCCGTGCCGCACGAAATAATGATCGAAAGTTGCCACCAGAGGTCGGTGTTGCCGCCCAGGTTGGGGATCATTAGATAGGAGACGACGAAGGTCAGAATGATCGAGACCGCAGAAGTGATGATGACCAGGCTGGTCAACGGCCGTTCAAAATTCATCTCGCTGGCGCGCGCATAGCGCGCTTTGGCCATCGCCTCGTTAATGAAATAGGACCCCGCCGAAGCGATCACCATCATGATGCGCATGACGAAGATCCACACCAGCAACTGCACCTGAATGGACTCGAAGGTGGGGCCGGCCGTCTGCAAGTTGACTGCCAGAAGAATGAACGAGATCAGCGCCACGCCAGTCACGCCGTAAGTCTCAAAACCGTCCGCGCTCGGCCCCACCGAATCGCCCGCGTTGTCGCCCGTGCAATCGGCGATGACTCCCGGGTTGCGCGCGTCGTCTTCTTTGATCTTGAAAACGATCTTCATCAGGTCAGAGCCGATGTCGGCGATCTTTGTGAAGATGCCGCCCGCGATGCGCAGCGCCGCCGCGCCCAATGACTCGCCGATCGCGAATCCGATGAAGCAAGGCCCCGCGTACTCGCCGGGCACGTAAAGCAGGATGAACAGCATGATCAGCAGTTCGACCGAAATCAGCAGCATCCCGATACTCATCCCCGCCTTGAGCGGAATCTTGTAGATCGGGTAGGGCCGACCTTCGAGGGACGCGAACGCCGTGCGCGAGTTGGCGAAGGTGTTGACGCGGATGCCGAACCACGCCACGCCGTAGCTGCCCACGATGCCGACCAGGCTGAAAAGCAGGATGATCGGCAGCGTGACCGCGAGCGGTTTGCCCGGAACCGGCGAGAGCCAGCCGTAGTAAAGAACGACGATGGAGGCGATGAACGCCCACAGAATGAGAATGAATTTCCCCTGCGTGATGAGATAAGTCTTGCAGGTTTCATAGATCATCTCGGAGATTTCGAGCATCGCTCGGTGAACGGGCAATTTCTTCAACTGCATGTATATGATCAACCCGAAGACCATCCCGAGGAATGAAACGAGCAGGCCGATCAAAAGCAGCGAGTGGCCGTCAACACCCATGAAACTGACTGTCGAAAGATCGGGCAATTTCAGACTGGCCTCGCCGCCTCTGTGCGGGGCGCCTTCGCCATGTGTCTGGGCCGAGGCCGACGCGGCGCCCACGGCGACGAGGGCCAAACTTGCCGCAACCGTCGTGGCGACGCGGCGAAAACGGGTGATTAAGGAAAATGTGTGTCTCTTCATATAGAGCAACATGATGAGGATGATGCTCAAGATAGTTAGTAGCATATGCTGGCGCTTCCTTATCAGTTTGGATTTTTGTCTTAACGACAAGCGCAGGATTATAGACAAAGTGAATTAAGTTGCAAAGTCGTAAAATCGCGGATTTACAAGGATTTCGCGCGCCAGATTATTCAATTCTCTGGTCAGACAAAGATTTACGGAATCATGGCCAACGCCGGCGCCTTCCTGGGCGGCGCGCGTTCAAAGTCCGAGAGCGAACTCACGTGAAGATCAGGTTGTAATTAGTCCTGTTCGTGCTAAAGTCTGAATCGTTTCACAAAATTGGGACACAGCACGATACCGCGCTGGAAAGTACCGCGCGCGTAAGCAAGCGGGCACTCCTGTGCGCGGCTGCTTGCTTACGCGCGCGGCGCTGTTTCGTGATAAAGTCTGAATACTACGGCGCGCGCGTAAGTAAGCGGCCCGATGCGCCTTGTGATTAACCAACATTTCTTGAGTCGGCGCGAATCCGCGCGGTACCGTACCTAGAGGGGAAGAATAAAGATGCATCGAAGCGGGAAGACAATTGTTTCAATTATTGCGCTGCTCTCTTTGATTTCGGCGATCTCGCTGGCGCAAAGCGGGCGCGGGCAAAAGCCCGCTCAGCCTGCGCCCAGGCCCACGCCGAAACCGAATATGCCGGCGACCGGCGTGCTCGGCGTGCCCGAAGGCGGCAAGTTGACGGCCCACGAACCCGACGGCGCGATTTCGCGCGCCGTGTTGAGAAACGGTTTGACCGTGATCATACGCGAGCGCCATTCATCGCCGCTGGTGGCCGTGAATGTCAGCGTCAAAGCGGGGTTGATAAACGACCCCGACGATCTGGTCGGGATGTCCAGACTGGCCCGATATATGGTTTTGAAAGGCACGCCCAAACGTCCGGGCGCGGCGATTGATCGCGACGTGGCCAGGCTAGGCGGGACCCTGAGTTCCAAAATCGGCTACGACCTGACCTCCTACAGCCTGATCGCGCCTTACGAAAGTTATCCGGCGATGGTCGAATTGCTCGCCGACCTTATTCAGAATCCGACCTTCAAACCTGAGGATGTGAAGGGGGCCGCGCAATTGGCGCTGCTTGAAAGCAGGCGCGAGCAGGACTCGGTTGAAAGGGCGGCGATTGAGAAGCTCTTCGCTACGGCCTTCACGGCTAATCGCCTGAAGCGCAGCTCCGCCGTCTCCGACACTTTTCCGTCGCGGGTGACTCGCGATCAGGCGATGGCCTTTTATCAGAATTTTTATCACCCGGCGAACACCGTGGTGACAATCGTCGGCGACATCTTCTCGCTCAAGGCGCTCGGACAGATTCAAGTCAATTTCGGCGATTTCAAAAAAGCCGCGGTCAATCAGGCGCCGGCGCCCGCGCCAGGCTCGCCAAAATCGACCGCCGACAATACAAAACCGGCCCTGACGCCTGTCGCGCCAACAAACGGCAAATCCAATAATCAAGCCGGCAGTCAACCTGCCGCCCAGCCCGCCAATCAACCTTCCGGCCAATCGGCGCCTCCGACGCCTCAATCCGCAATCGTCGAAGAGCCTCCTCAGGATAAGTTGCGTTACGGCAATTCGCGCGCCGACCTGGGCGAGAGCGTCGTCACGATCGGTTATCACACGCCCGCGCTCAAGGCCGACAAGGAGGCGGGGACGCTGCAACTGATGGCGGCGGTTCTGGGATTGGGACAGGGATCGCGTTTGTGGCAGGGGCTGCGCGAGGGGCAGTCTTCGCGCGACAAGGCCGGGGTGGTTTTTGAGATCGAGGCGAATCAACTGTCGTTGCCCTCCGCCGGAATGTTCGTCGCGCGGATGCGCATCGATCCGAACCGGATAGACCGAGCCGAAGCCGAATTTTTCCGCGAAATCGAGCGGTTCCGCCGCGAACTGGTCGGCGAGGCCGAATTGGCGCGCGCCCGCGTGATGCTGGAAAAGGATTACCTAGACACCGTCTCGCGCTACGAAGCCGAGGCCGCCACGCTCGCCCGCTATCAGATTCAATCCGGCGACCACAAATTGTTCGACAAAATCCTCAAGCAAATCCGCGCCGTCACCGCGCAGGAGCTTCAGCAGGCGGCGGCGAAATACCTGGCGCTGGCCAACGCCTCGGTCCACGAGTACGAATCGGCGAAGGCCATCTCTCGCACGTTCACGCCGGAAAAATTCGCCGAACTGGCGCTGACCTTTGAACCGAGGGCGGCGCAGCCGGTCAAGCCGGAAGAGGTCAAACCGGCGATCGCCTTGAAAGCCTTCCCGCAGGGCGAAGAGCGAGGGCAGGCCAGCGAGGGGCAGAACGTGATCGTGTCCAGCGTGCCTCTGCCGATCAGGGACTATTCGGTGCTGCGCGGGCCGCGCGCCTACGTGCGCGAGGATAAGGCTTATCCGAAGATTTCGGTCGGCGTCTATTTTCAGGGCGGGCGTCTGATCGAAGACAAGGCCACGAGCGGGGTGACGGAGTTGATGCTGCGCTCGATGATGAAGAGCACGACGACGCGCAAATTCGACCTGATTGCGCACGAGCTTGAGAGCTACGGCGGAAAGATTCAGATCGTCAACGAGCCGGACTTCTTCGGCTTTACGCTCGATGTGATGTCGCGCAACGCCGAGAACGCGGTCAAGCTTTTGTTGGACGTGATCGAAAATCCCTTCTTCGACAAAACCGAGGTCGCGCGTGAGCGCGACGCCGTGGTCGCGGACCAGGCGCGGCAGCGCGACGACAGCCGCCAACGTTCCATCGAATTGATGTGGGACTCGCTCTATCCGGGTCACCCTTACGGGCTGCCGCGATTCGGGCTGCCTGAAGTCGTGAAGGGGGCCAACGAAGAAAAGCTGGAAGCCTGGCACGCGAAAACGGTCAAGAGACAGTTTCCGCTCGTAGTCGTGGTCGGCGACACCGACGGGTCGGCGCTCGTCTCCAGAATCTTTTCCGAAGGGTTGAAGCGCAACGAACTCGACAAGTCCATTAAGGCCAATTTGCCGAACACATACGCGACGCCCGACGACAAGATCGAACAGCGGTCGCGCCAGTCCTCGACTTTGGCGACCGGCTTCCGTTCGCCCCAGCTTCCGCCGGAGAAGCAGAACGACCTGTTGGCGCTGGCGATGCTGGGGACGATAGCGTCTTCGGGAAAATTGGTCGAAGAGCTGCGCGACAAGCAGGGCCTGACCGACGGCGTCTTCCTGATCTCAGACCAGCGCCTGGCTTCGGGCGTCTTCCTGGCCCAGATGGCGACGCTGCCTGAAAACGAACAGCGCGCGCGCGAGGCGCTCGAAGCCGCTCTTGAAAGCCTGGCGGCCGCGGCGCCTTCAGACGACGAGTTCGAGCAGGGCCGCAACGCCGAGATCGGGCGCTACGCCATCGCGCTGCAAGATCACAACGCGAGAACGATCGAATACGCGCGCGCCGTCATCTTCGGACTCAAGCCCTCTGACGTCGAATCGCAGCCCGACTTGATCCGCGCGGTCAAAAAGACCGACATCAAACGCGTCGCCGAAAGCGTGATGAAATCAGGTCAGTCCGGACACGGCGTCGTGCGCGGAGCGGCGGCGCAATCGACCAGAAACTGAGGAAATGACTTGCGCTAGTTGAAGCTCGCGGGCGACCAGAACCTTCAGGATACGGTGTTTAGAGTACCGGCCTGCGGCCGGAAAGGGCCTGGCCCCAGGCCCTTTCCGGCTGATGGTCTTTGAGAATTAATAGCGCCCACGCAATTCGGTGTAGGGGCGCAATATTTTTTCAAATGCCATAAGCCGGTACTCTAAAATGTCGTCTTCTGAAGGCTCCGGACGCCCGCAAGCTTCAACTAGCGCAAATCGTTTCTGAACACTTCTGACGGAGAAGACGAAATGAACGAATGGTTTGCGCTCACGAGCCAGAAGGAAGAAACCAACGATGCGGAATCCGATGAGTACTTGATCGAAATAACGACTCATATCCGTGAAGACCAGGCTTGGGCTTTGGAGATACTGGGGTTTTTACGAGAGCAGGTACTTGGCGCGAATTTTGATAGAGCGACGCTGATTCGAGAGGCGCTGGATCTGCTGATCGAGAAATAGCATATTCAGGTGGATAAGTGGCCCGACATGTGGCCTGGTAAGCGTCATGGTTCAGCCCGATAAATGCAAAGCGAGTTCGACTTCATAAAACGCATTCGCGATCAGGCGGCGAAATCGAGCGCACGAGACCTGGTCCTGGGAATCGGCGACGACGCCGCCGTCTTGCGCGAGCGGGATGGGCGCGAAACGCTTGTCACCGTCGACCTGCTGGTCGAAGATATTGATTTCAAGCTCGAATACGCGCCGCCACGATTCCTGGGGCACAAAGCCCTGGCCGTGAGTTTGAGCGACATTGCGGCGATGGGCGGCGCGCCCGCGTTTTCATTGCTCACGCTCGGCATTCCGAGACAATCTCGAATCTCCAATCTTAAATTCGAAGCTTTCTGGGAGGAGTTTTTCGCGGGGTATTTCGCGCTGGCCGAAGAACACTCCGTAACCTTGATCGGCGGCGACGTCTCGTCAACGCCGATCCGATTGACGATTGATTCGGTCGTGATCGGACATTGCCTGGCAGGAAGCGCCGTTCGTCGCGGCGGCGCGAAAGTCGGAGACGGCGTCTACCTGACAGGCCCGGTCGGCGCGTCGGCCACGGGGCTGAAATTATTACTCGACGGCGCGCGCGTGAGCGATGGCGAAGAGAGCCTGGCGCAATCGGCTCTGCGCGCGCATTTGAAACCTGCGCCCCGCGTCGCGTTCGGCCGGCGGATCGGCGAGCGGGGTTTGGCCAATTCGATGATCGACGTGAGCGACGGTCTGACTCAAGACCTCGCGCGAATTTGCGAAGAGAGCGCGACCGCGGCGATTATAGATTTTGATTTCGTGCCCGTGGCGAAGGAAGTCGGCCTGGTCTCGAAGGAGCCTGAAGCGGCGTTCGATTTCGCGGTTAGGGGAGGAGAGGATTTCGAGCTCCTGTTGACCGCGAGCGGTGATGACAACTCTGAATTGTTCGAGACCGCCGCCAGTTGCGGCCTCAGACTCTCGCGCATCGGCGAAATCGTCCCCGCGCGACAGACTCCGCCCAGTCTAATGCTGCGGCGGGGCGGAGAGGTTAAGCCTCTGTCAATTCACGGATGGGATCATTTTCAGATTTGACGCGCGCGGCCGCCTGCCCTAATCTTCCCTCTCAACGAAGAGGCATTGGAGCGAAACATTGATAGATAGAAACGAACAGTTGCAAAAAATATTGCTCCGCCGGGCGGGCGAGGCAATCAAAGATTTCGGAATGATCAGCGAGGGCGACCGCGTCATGGTTTGCCTGAGCGGCGGCAAAGACAGCTACACGCTGCTGCGCCTGCTATCGGAGATAAGACGCCGCGCGCCGGTCAAATTCGATCTGCTGGCGGTCAACCTGGATCAGAAACAACCCGATTTTCCCGAGCATGTACTGCCCGAATACCTTTCGAGCATCGGCGTTCCCTACCGCATCGTCGAGCAGGACACGTATTCGGTAGTCAAGCGCTTGGCGCCGAAGACCTATTGTTCCGTCTGTTCCCGCATGCGGCGCGGCATTCTTTACAACGTGGCGGTCGAGGAAGGCTGCGATAAGATCGCGCTGGGGCACCATGCCGACGACATCGTCCAAACCTTCTTTCTCAACCTGTTTTACATCGGCACGATGAAGGCCATGCCGCCCGTGCTGCGTTCGGACGACGGGCGCAACACCGTGATCCGCCCGATGGCCTACATCTGGGAGAAACAGATCGCCGAATACGCCGCGATGCAGGATTTCCCGATCATCCCCTGCAACCTCTGCGGCTCGCAGGAAAATTTGAAGCGCAAACGCGTCAAGCGGTTGATTGACGAATTGCAGAAAGAGATTCCGCACATCCGCCAATCAATGCTCGCGGCGATGGGCAACGTCGTGAACACGCATCTGCTCGACCACAATCTCTTCGATTTCAAATCGCTATCGGAGGCCGTCGGCGACGTCGCGGCAGAACTTGATTTTGCGGTCTCGGATCATGAGGAAGAGGTCGCCGCGCCCGCGCTGGTTTCAATAGCGCGATGAATATTGCCCATTACGCGTTACGCATCGCCCGTTGACTAAATCAGAACACGTGAGGCCGGTACAGTACCGCGCGTAAGCAAGCGGCCG
>DATCXQ010000361.1:0-12868 GCA_036565725.1 Blastocatellia bacterium | reverse complement strand
GCGCAGTTCGTAGTCCCGCCTTTAGGCGGAAGCGTCGGATGCGGATCCATTCCGTCACTCCAAACGCTTCCGCCTAAAGGCGGGACTACGAACGATTTTCTGAGGAGGTAAGTATGAGGAAACAACTGTCGCTAGTCTTTTTCATCAGTTTGATCGTCGCATTTCCGGTTTTTACCGGTCATACATCCAGCGCGGCGGACATTTCTGGCACGTGGAATTTCTCTGTGGATCTGGACGGAGGGGGGCACGGCGACCCGATCTTCGTCTTCAAACAGGAAGGCGAAAAACTAACCGGGACTTACAATGGTCCGCTGGGTGAGTACAAGGTCACTGGCACAGTGACGGGCGCCAAGGCGGTGTTCGGCTTCGACTTCAAAAATGACGACATGGCTGGTAAAGCCACATACACCGCAACTATTGAAAGCCCGACGAAGATGACAGGCGCGGTCGAGTTCATCGGCAACGGCGGAGGGGAACGCGGCAAATGGACCGGGACAAAAAAAGAATGACGCGGCGCCTGCGGTCGGTTCACTGTTTCGGCTCGGGTGGCGCTTCAATGGCGTAGATCATCGCGTAGTTTTCGACGGGCTTGAACTCCAACAGGATGTGGCCTTGTTCATTGGGCGCGACGCCTGTGACGGTCTTTTCGAGAGCGCGCTCCGGTCCGCCCGCTTCTTTGAGGACGTCGAGGTTCTTCAACTTCTCCTCGCGCGTAGAAGTTGAAAATTTTAGAGCGGTTTTCAATTGGATGTACGGGAAGGACCGCTCCGGTACCGTACCGCGCCAGGCGCTGTAGACTCATTTGCAATCCGCTCTAGGAGGAGGGGCCAAGGATACTCCGCCGCGCCGATCGTCTCGCCCCCCGAGTCGTTTCCTGAAATCTGATCATTCGCCATATCACCGCGGATTTTCGGTCACCGTTATCATTCGGTCCACCGCTTTTACGTCAACTGTTTCTCGCGCGCCGCTTGGCCAGCGAACCTCCAATTTATCCACTTTCGTGGCGCTGCCCAGGCCGAAGTGTAGCCGCAGGTCGGATTGCGAGCAGTAGCTCGCGCCGCTGATGACGTCGGCGCGCTGGCGTTCGCCGCCTGCCGTCAGCCAGGCCGTCGCGCCGATCGCGTCGCGCGGGCTTTTCGGGCCGCCGATAAGTTTCAACGCCAGCCAATGCCCGGCCCCCTTCGTTACATTGCGCAAGACAGTCGGCGTGTCGTCGCAATTATTGAGTACGACGTCCAGGCGCCCGTCATTGTCGAGATCGCCAAATGCGGCGCCGCGAGCCGATTTCACGACGGCCAGGCCGCTGCCTGTCGCGGCGGGCGCCGGGTCGAAGGTCTTTCCGTTTTTGTTTTTGAAGAGCAGCGGTCGCTGCGCCCAGGTCGTGCCCCAATCGTATTTGTCCACCTGCGGGTAGACGTGGCCGTTAGCGATGAAGACGTCCTTCAACCTGTCGTTGTCGAAATCGATGAAGCCCACGCCCCAGCCCAGAAAGGGAATTGTCGGCGCGCCGCAGCCGGCGGCGAAGGTCACATCGTTAAACAGCGCCTCGCCCCCTCTTTCCGAGAGGTTGCGGTAAAGCGTGTCAGTATCGTCGGAAAAATTGGTAACGTAGAAATCAGGCTTGCCATCGTTGTCGTAATCACCCACGGCCAGGCCCATCGCGGCCTGCTCGCGCCCGTCCTCGTTGAGCGCGAAGCCGGAGACAAAGCTGGCGTCCTCAAACGCGCCGGCGCCTTTATTGAGGTAAAGAAACTTCGGCGTCGAGTCGTTGGCGACGATCAGGTCGAGTTTGCCGTCGTCGTCGACGTCGCAAAACGCCGCGCCGAAGCCGTAATAGCCGTTCTCGTCGGCCACGCCGGCCTGTTTGCTGACGTCCGTGAATTTGCCGCCGTCGTTGCGCAGCAGGTGATCAGGCGCGCCTTCCAACCCGCGCGGGCCGCACATCACCGCCTGACCGCGGTAATGACAATACTTCTGGCCTTCTATGGTCGTGCGAGGTTCGGGCGGGTTGGACGGATCGAAAGTGACGTAGCCCGCGACGAACAGGTCGAGATCGCCGTCGCCGTCGTAATCGCCGAAGGTCGCGCCTGTAGACCAGCCGTCAATCGCCGCGCCGACTTTTTCGGCCACGTCGGTGAACGTGCCGTCGCCGTTGTTGCGGTAGAGCCGGTTCTTGCCGAAATTGGTGACGTAGAAATCCTCCAGGCCGTCGTTGTCATAGTCGCCGGCGGCGACTCCGAAGCCCCACCGCTCGTTGGCCACGCCGGCTTTCGCGGTGACGTCAGTGAACGCGCCGTTTTTGTCGTTATGAAAAAGCGCGGCGCGCGGCGGTTTCTCTTTGCCCTGCAGAGCCGCGAAGGTCGAGCCGTTGACCAGGTAAATGTCGAGCCATCCGTCGTTGTCGTAATCGAAGAGCGCCACGCCGCCCGACGGCGATTCGAGAATGTAGCGTTTGTCGGCTACGCCCGAGACGTGGCGGAATTTTTGCAGCCCCGCCCGGGCTGTCACGTCGGCGAAATAGACTGGCGCGCCGTCAACGAAGCCCCCGGCGGTGATCGGACGTGAGCTTGAGTCTTTGACGGGCTTGAAGGCCCCGGCGGTACTTGCGCCGCCTTGCGCCTGCCGGTCTTGCGTTTGGGAATCGGCTCGGAGCGCTCTGAACGGAAGTTGTCCAGGCAAATGAGGGGCCCTGTCTGACCGCAAAAACACAAAGAAGAACACAAATGTTACAAAGGAGATGAAAAGGGGAGTCTTAAACCTGCGGCGAGGCCGGCGGAGAAAGAACCGGAACGGATTCGAGAATTGACGGATCATCACCCCCACTCTACTAGCGCCATCAATATAAGCAGACGGGGAATATTTCTGAAGTGTAATAAGGAGGTCATTTTCATCATTCATTTTTCATTTGTCATTGTGGGATGGCGCAGCTCCGACAATGACAAATGAACTATGAATGATGGACAATGAAAAATGAAAGCGCCTCAAATATTTTGCCTGACCGCTTACTCATATCGTAACGCGTCAATCGGATCAAGGCCTGCCGCTTTGCGCGCCGGGTAATAGCCGAAGAAGACTCCGACCGCCACGGAGAAGATCACCGAGCCTACGATGGCGACTAATGAGATGAGCGTGCGCCAGCCCAACATCATCGGGATCGCGAACGAGACGACAATGCCGAACACGATTCCGATCGCGCCGCCGGTCAGGCTGAGCACGATTGATTCGATCAGGAACTGTGTGCGGACGGCCGACGAGCGCGCGCCGACGGCCATGCGGATGCCGATCTCGCGCGTGCGCTCGGTCACCGAGACAAGCATGATGTTCATGATGCCGATGCCGCCCACCAGCAGCGAGACGCCGGCGATACTGCTGAGCAGGATCGTCATAATCCGGTTGGTCTCATCGGCGGCTTCGGCGACGTCGGTCAGGTTGCGGACGAAGAAATCGTTCTCCTCATTGGGCGCCAGTTTGTGGCGCTGGCGCAGCAGTTCGGTAATCTGCTCCTGCGCCGTGTAAGTCGCCGCCGGCGAGATGGCCGAGACGTGGGCAAACTGGATATAGGTGATCGACAGCAATTTCTTTTGAACCGCCGTGAAAGGCGCAAACGCCGTGTCGTCCTGGTCGCGCCCCCCCGCGTCCTGCCCTTTTGCTTTCATCACTCCGACGATGCGAAAAGGCAGTTCGCGCACACGGACGGTCTGTCCGACCGGGTCCGTGCCGGGGTAGAGGCTTTCCGCAACGGTCTGGCCCAGCACGATGACGCGCGCGGCGGTTCTGACGTCGGCTTCGGTGAAGAACTCGCCGCTCGCCACGTCCCACTTCTTGATCTGCGGAAATTGTTCGTTGACTCCCTGGACCTGAGTGTTCCAATTCTGATTGCCGAAGATCAGTTGCGCGCGCGTATTGACAGTCGGGCTGGCCATGGCCACGGTCGGAATTTCGCGCCTGATGGCTTCGATGTCTTCGACCGTCAGCCTATTTGAACTGGTCGCGCCCGTCCCGCTGCGCACGCCCCCGACATTCTGCGACCCCGCGCCCACGAAGAGTAGATTTGTGCCGACGTTGGCGATCTGCTCCTGCACCGAAGCCTGCGCGCCCTGGCCGATGCTGACCATTGCGATCACCGCCGAGACGCCGATGACGATGCCGAGCATGGTCAGGGCCGAGCGCATCTTGTTGCGCGCCAGCGCGCGAAAGGCGATTCGGAAAATTACGAGAATATTCATGGGATTCAACCCTCAATTCCATAGGACATATAGGACATATAGGATTCATAGGACTCACAAATCCTATGAGTCCTGTCAATCATCATCGTCGTCATCATCCAACACGGGCAGCGTCTTGAGTTCTTCGGTGGCGTTGCGGCGATGAAGCACAGGCTCGTCGCTTCTGATCTTGCCGTCGCGGAAGATGACGACGCGCTGGGCGTATTCCGCGATGTCGTGCTCGTGAGTGACGAGCAGCAGCGTGATGCCGCGCTCGCGATTGAGCCGCTGGAAGATCTCCATAACCTCGACCGAAGTGCGGCTGTCGAGCGCGCCCGTCGGTTCGTCGGCCAGGATGATCGTCGGATGGTTGACCAGCGACCGCGCGATCGCGACGCGCTGCTGTTGCCCGCCCGAAAGTTGATTCGGATGATTGTTCTCGCGCCCGGCCAGCCCGACCGATGCGAGCGCTTCCTGCGCGCGGCTCCTTCTCTCCGCGGTCCCGATCCCGGAGTAGAGCATCGGCAACTCCACGTTCTCGATCGCCGACGTGCGCGAGAGCAGATTGAAGCCCTGAAAAACGAATCCGATCTTCCGGTTGCGGATGTCCGCGCGATCGTCTTTCGAAAGCTTCGACACGTCGTGGCCGTCAAGAATGTAGGTCCCGCGCGTCGGTTGATCGAGGCAGCCGATGATGTTCATCATCGTCGATTTCCCCGAACCCGAAACGCCCATGACGGCGACGAACTCGCCCTGCTGGATCGCCAGGGAAACGCCGCGCAAGGCATGCACTTCGATGTCACCCATCCTGTAGATTTTGTGGATGTGGTCGAACTTGATGACAGGCTCAGTCCCCGTGGCGCGCCCGCTCGCATCCCTTGATTCCATATCAACGGTTGATTCAATTGTTTTGGCGTCAGCCTCTTCTACCAACTGCACGTGTTCTCCTTATAGGACTTTATAGGGCTCATAGGACTCACAGGACTTATAAATCGTCCTGTGAGTCCTATGAACCCTATAAGTCCTATCACAATGTTACCGTCGCCCGCCACCGCCACCGCCACCGCCGCCGCCGCCAAAACCGCCGCCTCTGGGGCCGCCACCGGGCATGCCGCCGAAACCGGGCGGACGTTGCTGGTTATTCTGCGGCCTATCTTCGGCGGGGAGGTTCTGGCCGACGATGATCGTGTCGCCTTCTTTCAAGTCGCCTTCGATCACTTCCGTCGCTGTGCCGTCGGTGATGCCGAGCTTGACCACGCGCGATTGTGGTTTGTTGTCGGGGCCGAGCACCCAGATAACGCCTCTCCTAACTTCCTGGAACGGCGTGGTCGATGGCGCGGGGCGATTGCTCGGTCCGTCGGCGCTTCCACCCGCCCTGGCTCGCCTGGCGCCGTCAGGCGCTCCCTGTTGGCCGTCTGTAGGTTGGCCGCCGGATTGATCGCCTCTGTCTCTCCGTGCGCGCCGTTCTCCGCCGCCCGCGCCGTCAGGACCGCCGTCGCCTCTGCCTGCCCAACGGCGTCGCTCGCCTCCGCCTGGCGCTCCCTGTTGGCCGTCTGTAGGTTGGCCGCCAGATTGATCGCCTCTGTCTCTCCGTGCGCGCCGTTCTCCGCCGCCCGCGCCGTCAGGACCGGATTGGCCGCCTCCGCCTCCCCCGCGGCGGCGTTCGCCGCCCTCCATTCCTCGCTGTTGGCCGTCCGCTTGATTGCCACGTCGCTCAATATTCCCGGCCTGCTGGCGTCCACCTCCACCTGCGCTCTGGCCCGGGTCTTTACCCGCGTCTTTCGCCACGGCGTCTTTCGGAGCGGCCTCCTTCGCGCCGTCTTTACCCGGTTCTGCCCCGGCGGGGCCTGCTTGAGCGTCACCGCCGCGGAGCAGTTCACGCCTCTTCTCCTGCGGCACGCCTTGCGGCCAGAAGCGGAGCGCGGCGTTGGGGATCTTCAGCGCGTTCTGACGCTCGGCGATCGTCAGCGTCAGGTTGGCGGTCATGCCGGGCTTGAGTTTGAGGTCGGGATTCCGTACGTCGATCACTACGTTGTAAGTGACAACGTTTTGCACGTTCTGCGGGCTGAGTCGAATCTGGTTGATCGTTCCGTTGAAGTTATGTCCGGGGAAGGCGTCAACCGTGAAGCTCACGCGGTTGCTTTGATTGATCACGCCGATGTCGGCCTGATCGATGTTTGCGATCACCTGCATCTGGGTCAGGTCGTTGGCGATGGTGAAGAGGGTCGGCGCTTGAAGACTAGCCGCGACCGTCTGGCCCTTGTCAACGCTGCGGGCGACGACCACGCCGTCGATCGGCGAGGAGATCGTCGTATAGCTCAGATTGACCTTGGCCATTTTGAGCGCCACTTCGATCTGTTGAATCTGCGCCTTGGCCTGTTTGACCTGGGCCCTGGCTTGCGCCAGCCCGGAGGTCGCCGACGTCCGTTCGCTCACCCGCGCCTGCTCGAGTTGCGCGGCCGCCTGGTTGTAGCGGGCTTCGGCGGCGTTGTAACTTGTTCGCGACGCATCCAGGTCGCGCACAGGGATGACGCCATCCTTGGCCAAAGACTCCTGGCGCCGAAGCAGGCTCTGCGCGTCGTCGCGCTGCGCCTTGAGCGCGGCGAGATTGGCATTGGCGCCCGAGACGCCCGCGCGCTGGGTCTCGATCGCCGCCTCAGCGGCGAGCACCCTTGCCTCCGCGTCCGCCAGGCTGGCGCGCGCCTGTTCCAGGTTGGCGCGCTGTGAATCGACTTGCGCCTCATATACCCTGGGATCGAGTTGCGCCACCACTTGCCCCTTTTTCACGACCGTGTTGAAATCAGCGAACAATTCCGAGATCGTGCCTGAAACCTGGCTGCCGACCGGCACTGTGGTTACGGCCTGCAGCGTTCCGGTGGCGGAGACCGTGTTGCGGATGGCGCCGCGATCGACTTTCGCGGTTATGTATTCTTCGGATGACGCGCGGCGCCCCCACAGGAAATACCCCCCTATTCCGCCGACGAGAACGACGCCGATCGCCGTTATGATGAGTTGCTTCTTGTTAAGCTTCAGTTTCATTTTTTTTGTTTCCTCAAAAATCGATCACAGGTTTAAAGACACCAAGACGGCCCGTTTGGTTACGGCTTAGCGAAATTAAAGGAGGACACAATCATCACGATCAATGACGCGACCCCGAGGCAAGCTCCGAAAGGCAACGGAGTCTTGAATCCTTGCCCGCCCCGCCCTCTGTAATAGATGAGGATCAGACCTGAGATTACGCCGATAATCGATCCCAGCAGCAAGGCTCCCAGCGCGCCGCCGAAGCCCAGAAACGCGCCCACGACTGACATCATCTTTATGTCGCCCAGGCCCATTCCTTCAAAACCGCGTATGAAAAAATAGAGCGCGCGAATACACCAGAGCAATCCGCCGCTAATCAACGCCCCGGCGCTCGCCAGCAGCAGTCCGCCATAGGCGTCTTCAAAAGCAGGTTGATATATAGACGAGAGGAAGATGGTCATCGCCGCCCATGCGATGGCCGTGATTACGCCCAGAGGCGCCGTCATGCGGATTGTGGGACGGACCGAAGTCTGTCCCACATCCTCATCACCCTCCTCTTCATCGAAATATTTTCCGAACAAAATCGGGTCGAGTTTGTCGAGCAGCCAGAATCCAGGCGCGGCGATTGCAAAGAGCGCCCCACCGAATAGCGCCGCGCTCCAAGGCTCGAATTCCGACTGAAGGCCGGGGAAGAGGATCGAGACGTCAAATTCCGGCGATAACCGCGCGCCCGACGCGGCGCGCGCAGTCGCGCCGATGAGCGCGAAGAGAAACGCCGGATAGATTATGACGTTCGGCAACAGTCGATGGCGCGCGTCAATGAAGACCAGCGAGATCATTACGCAGGCGAAGGCGAATTCAAGGAGCGCCTCCCACGACGGGCCGGTCTTGAAGACGATCGCGGCGAACACCAGCCCGGCGCACAGTTCGACCGTCGGGTATAAGAATGAAATTCGCGCGCTGCATGAACGACAGCGCCCGCCGAGCAGCGCGTAACTGAGTAGCGGAATGTTGTCGAACGCCTTGATCGGCGCGCCGCAAGCGCCGCAATGCGACCCGGGAAAGACTATAGACTCTCCGCGCGGGACGCGGTGGATCACCACGTTGAGGAAGCTGCCGAAAATAAGTCCGAGAACGAAGGCGGAAGCGGCGTAAAATGAAAGCGGCAAATCGAGTCCCGTCAAGTGTGGCATCCTTTGTCAGCTTGCGTTAAAGTCACGACTTTCAGGTGTCAGGTGTCAGGCGTCAGGTGTCAGAAAAGAATGACTCTGCGGATTGCTACCTGAAACCTGAAACCTGAAACCTGAAACCTGATATGGGGCGATGAAAATATTACAGGTTTGTTCCGCAGAAAGCTTGGGGGGCGGCGAACGCCATGTGATGGACCTGACGCGCGCGTTGATCGGCCGCGGCCATCAATTGCATCTGGCGGTGCGAGAGGGCAGCCCGATAATAAGCGCTCTGGCCGGCCTCCCGATCCACTGGCACGAATTGGGGCTACGCAACGCGCTCGACGTCATCAGCGCCCAGGCCATCGCCAACGCGATCCGCAAAAACCAGATCGACATTTTACATGCCCACCTGGCGCGCGATTACACGTTTTGCGGCGTCGCCGCGCGGATCGCAGCCAGGCTGGGAAACCCCGTCGGATTCTTCATCACTCGCCACCATTTCAACCCGATCAAATCGAATCCGCTTTACGCGTGGACGATCGGCGAGGCGCGCGCGCTGATCGCCGTCTCGGAAAGCGTGCGCCAGAGTCTCGCCGAATCATTCCCCGATTTCGCCGACCGCGTCGTCACCATCCCGAACTGGATCGACGCAGGCGGATGCGGCAGTTTGAGCCGCGAGGAGGCCCGCGCTCGGCTCGGCGTCACAAGGCGTCTGGCCGTCGGCCTCGTCGGACAGATCACACGGCTGAAACGTCAGGACTTGTTCATCGAAGCAGCCGCGCGCCTGATCCGGGAACGCCATTGGAGCGACGCCGAATTCCTGATAGTGGGCGAAGCCACCCCCGAAGACGAATCTTACCTCAACCACTTGCGGGAGACGGCCGATAGATTGCGCGTCAGCGATCATCTGAGGTTCACCGGCTATGTTGAAAACCTGCCTGCGCTGCTCGCCGCCTTCGACGTCGTCGCCGCGCCTTCGGACAACGAAGCCTTCTCACTTGCGCTGGTCGAAGCCATGGCCTCCGGCTGCGCCGTCGTCGCGACGCGCGTCGGCGGAATGGCCGAGATAGTCGAAGACGGCGTTACAGGCCTGCTCGTCGACCGCGACAGCGCGCATTCGTTGACTGTCGCGTTGTCGCGGCTGCTGGGGGACAAATCCCTGCGCGAAAAGATCGGCGGCGTCGCGCGGGCCAGCGTGATCGAACGCTTCGACTGCCGGAGCGCCATCGACCGGATCGAGCAACTTTATCTGAATGACAATCTGGAAGCGGAGGAGCGAACCGCCAAGACGCCAAGGACGCCAAGAGGAGTCTAGGGAAAGGCGGAATGCAAGCAAGTACATCTCATCATTCCGCTCCCCGCTTCCAGTCCTTACTCCCCTTTCTCCCCTTGGCGTTCTTGGCGTCTTGGCGGTTCATGTTGCGAACGCGTCGCGGAGAACTTTCAGGCTCTTCGGAACAGCCAGGTCAGCCGCTTCCTTGCCTTCCATCTCGAGCGAGACGTAGCCCTTGAATCCGGCGTCGCGCAATATCTTCGCGATGCGGTTGTAGTCCAGATCGCGGGTGTAATAGACGCCGCCGCCGTAATAGGTCTTGGCCTGCACGACGATCGCGTGGGGGGCGAGCTTTTCCAACTGCGAATACGGGTCGCCGACGAAGTTGCCCGTGTCGGCGTTGATGCCGAGCCAGGGCGAGTTGACCTCTTTATAAATCCGCAGCAGCCCATCGATCCTGGTCGTCAGCCCCCAGTGGTTCTCCAACGCCATGATCACGCCGGCGCCTTCGGCGTGCGGGATGAGCTCGTTGATCGACTCGATGCACCATTTGAACGCGTCGTCGTCAGTGTAGCCGGGCAGCGGAGTCTCCTGCCCGCCGGCGTCCAACATCTTCTGAAAATCGGGAATCGTGCCCCAGCGGCCCGAATTCAGACGGATGGCGGGGCAACCCAGGTAATACGCCAGGTCGATGCATTTTTTCGTGTGGTCGATTTGTTGCCGTAATTTATCTTTGTCGGGAGATACGAAGTTCTGGTGGATCGAGAGAAAGAAAAGATCAAGGCCGTTGGCGAAGGCCATCCGCTTCAGGTTGTTCAGATACTTCTTCTCTTCGCCCTCCATCTGCCGGTGCAGAATCTCGACGCCGTCGAAGCCGAGCCGGGCGGCGTTCTCGATGACCTTCTCAATCGGGTATTTGACCTTGTCGAAATGCCAATAGGAGTAGGTCGAAACGCCTATGCGGATGGGTTGCGTCGATTTTGCGGGCTGTGTCGTTTGGGCGACAGCGTCGTTGGTAACGAGCGCGGCGCTCGCCATCGCGCCGGTCTTGAGCAGATCGCGTCGGGAAAGATTCATATAGTCTCCTCGAAAGGATCATCCACGAAGTCACACCAAGGAACACTAAGGTCTGATTTCGGTCTTCGCGCTCCTTTGTGTGGCTATGTGAATGATTTCCATTGGTTTACATCACGTTCAGGTGTGCGCGGTACCATTCGATTGTGCGTCTCAAGCCTTCATCCAGGCTCACCTCGGCGCGCCAGCCCAACCGCGTTTCGGCCTTCTCCGCCGACAGGTATTGCGCATCGATTTCGCGCTCGATCTTTCGAGCAAGCATCACCCGCGGTTCGAGCCGGCCCTCTTTGCCAGCGAGCCTGATGACGCTTTTGACCAGTTCCAACATTGATTGGCGCTCGCCCGCGCCGAAGTTGAACGCCTCGCCCCTTGCCTCGTCGATCTTTTCGGCCAGCAGCAGGTAACCCCGAGCCACGTCGTCGACGTAGACGAACTCGCGGACGGGCGTACCGTCGCTGCGGATGATCGGCGGCTCGTCGCGCAGCGCGGAGAGGATCGCGCCAGGGATAATGCGCGACAGGTTCATGTCGCCGGGGCCGTAGATGTTGGCGAAGCGCGAAACGGCCACGGGAGTCCCATACGTGTGGGCGTACGACCGCGCGATGATGTCCGCGCAGGCCTTCGAGGCGTCGTAAGGGAACAGCCCCAGCAGCGGGTAATCTTCGTCGTAAGGCAATCGATCGTGCGAGCCGTAGGCCTTGTCGCTCGAAGCGACGACCACGCGTCTGACGGTCTCGGCGCGGCGCGAGGCTTCGAGCAGCGAATACGTTCCGCGAATGTTGGCCTCGAAGGTCGAGAGCGGCGAGCGGTTGGCGGCGCCGACGATGGCCTGCGCGGCCAGATGGAAGACGGCTTCGATCTCGTACTCGGTCAAGACGCGCTCCATCAGGCCGTAATCTTCGACCGAGCCGTTGACGACTGTGACGCCGCCTCGCAGGCCGAGCATGTCGAGCGAGTTCGCGCGCACGGAGTCGCGCTGCAAACAGACGACGCGCGCGCCACGCTCGACCAGCGCCCGCGCGACGTGAGCGCCGACGAAACCGGTCGCGCCGGTGACGAAGGCGTTGCGATCTTTCCAGAATGAATTCACCACACTTTCCATTCCGCCTCTCCGGCTTCCCACAGTTGATTGAATTCCAGGTTGTCCTTGTAAGTGTCCATGCACTTCCAGAAGCCCGTGTGCCGATACGCGATCAATTGCCGTTCGCCTGCCAGCCGCCCGAAAGGCTCGCGTTCAAGCGCGCAGTCGTCGTCCAGGTAATCGAAGACATTTCGGTTGAAGACGAAGAAACCGGCGTTGATCCAATCGGCGATGACCGGCTTCTCTTCGAACTCCGTCACGGCGCTCTCGTCGTCGAGCTTCAGCAGGCCGAAATTCGAGCGCGGGTGGACGGCGGTGAGCGTGGCGATGCGCCCGTGCGAATGGTGGAATTCCAGGAGCGCGCGCAAATCAATATTGGCCAGCCCGTCGCCGTATGTCGCGCAGAACGTCTCGTCGTCGCCGATATATTGCTCGACGCGTTTGACGCGGCCTCCGGTGTTGGTGTCGAGGCCGGTGTCGGCGAAAGTGACGCGCCAGTCTTCGCCGGTCGGGCCGCTCTTACGCAATTGGTAATCACCAGCCTTGCCCATCTCCAGCGTGAAATCGGAATGGAGCCAGTGGTGTTCGAGGAAGTAGCGCTTGATCGCGTCGCCCAGGTAGCCCAGGCAGAGGACGAAATCGTTCAGCCCGTGACTGGCGTAGATTTTCATCAAATGCCAGAGCACTGGGCGTCCCCCGATCTCGATCAGAGCCTTGGGGACGTTGGCGCCATGCTCGCCCAAACGCGTTCCGCGTCCGCCGCATAGGATGACTGTCTTCATCGGTTGTTCGCGTTTTGGTTTGAAGGTTGAGCCAGCGACTTGACGAAGCCTCTGACTTCGCCCGCGAAACGTTCGGGCATTTCCGCCTGCGGCAGGTGGCCGCATTTGTCGAATACGACCAGCCTCGAGCCGGCGATCAGCGTGTTCAAGCGCCGCCCCGCTTCGAGCGGGATGAGTTCATCTTCGGCGCCCCAGACGATCAGGGTCGGCTGTTTGATCTTGTTGATCTCAGGCTCGATCGGATTGATCGAGGCTTGCGC
>DATCXQ010000244.1:0-4718 GCA_036565725.1 Blastocatellia bacterium | reverse complement strand
TCAGGCGCTCGGCAATGCGGGAGCCATAGTCGTCTACGTCGCGCCGCTCGAAGCCGATCCGGTTGATCAGATCCAATCGCTCAGCGAACTGGCGCGCGACATGGACGCCGGTCAGGTCGATCTGCTGGTAATCGCCGGCGGCAACCCGGTCTACGACGCGCCCGCCGATCTAAAATTCGCCGAGCGCATGTCGAAGGTCAAGACGCGCGTCCACCTCAGCCTGTTTCATGACGAGACCTCGGAGCTTTGTCACTGGCATATTCCCGAATCGCACTACCTGGAGACGTGGGGCGACGCGCGCGCTTACGACGGCGCGGTGACGATCATCCAGCCACTGATCGCGCCGCTCTACGAAAGCAAGTCGGCGCATGAACTGCTGGCGGCCCTGTCAGGGCGGCCTCAACAATCGGGCTACGAGATCGTGCGCGACTATTGGATGGGGCGGCGGGGCGCAAAGGCGCAGCCCGCTCAGACGCCGCCGCCGATACCGGCCCGGGCGCAAAATGAACAAGAGTCGGCTCAGGTCATAACGCAACTCCAGGCAAGACCTCAACCGACGGCCTTCGACCAATGGTGGCAGGAGGTGTTGCGGACAGGCGTCGCGCCGGACACGGCGTTCCAGCTGAAACCGGTTTCGGCCAAGACCGGCCGATCGAATCAGAACGCCGCGCCGACGACGTCCAATCCATCCAGTCCGTCTAATCCGCCTGGAGACCCGAACGCGCTCGAAATCATCTTCCGCCCCGACCCGTCGATTTACGACGGGCGCTTCTCGCACAACGGCTGGCTGCAGGAACTGCCCAAGCCGCTGACGAAACTCACATGGGGCAACGCAATCGAGATCAGCCCCGCGATGGCGGAACGATTCGGCCTGAGTTATGAAACTGCTTGGCGCGGCGGTGAGCATGGCCAGGCGCTGGTCGACGTCGCCGAACTGCAATACAAAGGGCGCAAGCTGATCGCGCCCGTCTGGATCAAGCCCGGTCACGCCGACGGTTGCGCGACGGTTCATCTCGGTTACGGCCGCGCGCGCGGTGACAGCGTCGGCGCGGGGCTGGGATTCAACGCCTACGCGATCCGCACTTCCGACGCGCCGTGGTTCGGCGAGGGTTTGACGATCCGCAAGACGGGCTGGCGCCAGCCGCTGGCCACGACACAACTTCATCACTCCATGGAAGGACGCGATCTGGCGCGTTCGGCCACGCTCGACGAATTCCGCCAACATCCGGACTTCGCGCGCGAAGAAGAGCCGCCCCCGGATAAATCGCTCTATCCCGAATGGCCATACACCGGCTATGCCTGGGGCATGGCTATTGATTTGAACGCCTGCGTCGGCTGCAACGCCTGCGTCGTCGCATGCCAGTCCGAAAACAACATTCCGGTCGTCGGCAAGCAACAGGTGATGTATGGGCGCGCGATGCACTGGCTGCGCATTGATCGATACTATACGGGCGGGATTGATCATCCTGAAACATTCTTTCAACCAGTCCCCTGCATGCAATGCGAGAAAGCGCCGTGCGAATTGGTTTGCCCGGTGGTAGCGACGGTGCACAGCTCCGAGGGCTTGAACGATCAGGTCTACAACCGCTGCGTCGGCACGCGCTATTGCTCGAACAACTGCCCGTACAAGGTGCGCCGCTTCAACTTCTTTCTCTACCAGGATTGGACGACGCCGCAATTGAAGATGCAGCGCAATCCGGACGTGACGGTCCGTTCACGCGGCGTGATGGAGAAATGCACCTACTGCGTGCAGCGCATCCAGGAGGCGAAGATAACCGCCGAGAAGGAAGAGCGCAAAGTGCGCGACGGCGAGATCAAGACCGCCTGCCAGCAGGCCTGTCCCGCCGAGGCCATCGTCTTCGGCGACATCAACGACCCGTCGAGCCACGTGGCGAAGCTCAAACGCGAGCCGCGCAATTACGCTATGCTCGCCGAACTCAACACGCGCCCGCGCACGACCTATCTGGCGGCGGTGCGCAACCCGAACCCTGAGATCGAATCGGGAGAGCCGTTCATGTCGCGCGGCGACGTTCTGAATAAATGAAAAGCGCAGTTCGTAGTCACGCCTTCAGGCGGAAGCGTTTGACATCACGAAATGGGCTTGTAACTGACGCTTCCGCCTGAAGGCGGGACTACGAACGCTTTATTGAGGAGAAGGAGTCCTGAGCCGATGGCCGTAGAACAATTGCCGCCCAGAGTCGTCGACCGCGAGCCAGACCTTCCGCCGGTGATCGGCCCCGGTCACAACTTCAGGTCGGTCACCGACAAGATCAGCTCGATTGTTTTGACGCGCCGCACGCCGCCCGGCTGGATCGCGGGCTTCGCAATCTCGTTCTTGTTCGTAATGTTGCTCGGCTTCGCCGTCGGCTATCTGTTGATCAAAGGCGTGGGCATCTGGGGCATTGACATCCCGGTGGCGTGGGGATTCGCCATCGTCAATTTCGTCTGGTGGATCGGAATCGGGCACGCGGGCACGCTGATCTCGGCGATTCTGTTGTTGCTCAATCAGAAGTGGCGCACCTCGATCAACCGCTTCGCCGAAGCGATGACTCTCTTCGCCGTGGCCTGCGCGGCGATGTTCCCGCTGCTGCACCTGGGCCGGCCGTGGCTGTTTTACTGGCTCTTTCCTTATCCGAACATCATGAACGTGCAGCCGCAATTCCGCAGCCCGCTGGTCTGGGATGTCTTCGCGGTTTCGACATACTTCACAGTTTCGCTGCTCTTCTGGTTCGTCGGGTTGATTCCCGATCTGGCGACGCTACGCGACCGGGCGCGTTCGGCCGCTGGGCGCTTCATTTACGGAATGCTGGCGATGGGCTGGCGCGGTTCGGCGCGGCATTGGAAGCGTTACGAAGTGGCTTACCTGCTGCTGGCCGGATTGTCGACGCCGCTCGTGGTTTCGGTGCACACGGTGGTCAGCTTCGACTTCTCGATCTCGATTTTGCCCGGCTGGCACTCGACCATCTTTCCGCCCTACTTCGTCGCGGGCGCGATCTTTTCGGGCTTTGCGATGGTGCTGACAATCGCCATTCCGCTGCGCAAGTTTTACGGCCTCGAAGATTTCATCACACTGCGCCACCTGGACAACTCCGGCAAGGTGATGCTCGCGACGGGATTGATCGTCGCCTACGGCTATATGTCCGAGATTTTTCTCTCCTGGTACAGCAAGGACAAGTTCGAGTGGTTTATGACGTTGAATCGAATTCGCGGGCCTTACTGGATGGTCTTCTGGAGCGTGATGCTGTGCAACATCGCCATCCCACAACTGCTCTGGTCGCGGCGCGTCAGGCTCAGCCCGAGGGCGTTGTTTTTGGTCTCGCTGGCAATCAACACGGGGATGTGGCTCGAACGCTACATGATCGTGATCACCAGCCTGAGCCGCGATTTTATGCCCTCGGCGTGGGGGCGGTATGCGGCGACGGTGTGGGATTACGCGGTCTTCACGGGAACCATCGGCTTCTTCGTCGCGCTGATGTTTCTGTTCGTGCGTTTCCTGCCGGCGATTTCCATCTTCGAGGTGCGCATGCTGTTGCCGCAGGCCAAGGTCAAGGAGGAGTCGCTGCCTTGAATCGCCGCAGACCGCGTTATTACGGCCTGATGGCCGAGTTCGACACCCCGACGGCGATTGTCGCGGCGGCGCGGCGCGCTTACGCGGAAGGCTACCGGCGAATGGATACCTACACGCCGTTCCCGGTCGAAGGCTTGGCCGAAGAACTGCATTTTCATCGCACGCGGGTTCCGTTGATCGTGCTGCTGGGAGGCCTGACCGGATGCCTGGGCGGATATTTCTTGCAGTACTGGATCATGGCCATCTACTGGCCGGTCAACGTCGGCGGGCGTCCGCTCAACAGTTGGCCAATGTTCATTCCGGTGACTTTTGAATTGACGGTGCTGTTGGCGGCGTTGTCCGCGGTGTTGGGAATGCTGGCGCTGAACGGGCTACCGCACCCCTACCACCCGATCTTCAACGTCCCGCGTTTCTCGCTGGCGTCGCAGGATCGTTTCTTCCTCTGCATCGAGGCGAGCGATCCGCAATTCGACCGCGCGGCGACGCGGTATTTTCTGGAAAGCCTTGCGCCGCAGGAGGTGAGCGATGTCGAGAGTTAGTCAAAGCCACAGAGGCGCAGAGATACAGAGACGGGGCGATGGGGAGACTGGGCGACTGGGGGAGAGACAGGGTCACAGAGACATAATGCCTTCTGTCCGTCGCCCCGTCGCCCCGTCGCCCCGTCGCCTTGTCTCCCGGTCTCTGTGTCTCCGTGTCTCCGTGGCGATAACTCTGATCTTGTTTGCCGTCGCATGCCGCCAGGACATGCAGGATCAGCCGAAGTATAAGCCGCTGGCGCCGAGCCGTTTCTACAGCGACGGGAAATCGGCGCGACAGCTCGTCGAAGGGACCGTGCCGTTTCAGCCCGGAGGCCATGCGATTTCGCCGATGGCCGACGTGTCGATGGCCACGACGCTGCCGTTCGCGCTCACGCCGCAGTTGATGGATCGCGGCCAGGGACGGTTCGACATCTACTGCTCGCCGTGTCACGGGCGATTGGGTTACGGCAACGGAATGGTCGTGCGCCGCGGGTTTCGCGCCCCGCCGTCGTTACACATCGATCGTTTGCGCCAGGCGCCGCTCGGACATTTTTACGACGTGATGACCAACGGCTTCGGAGCGATGTCGAGTTACGCCGGCAAAGTCGCGCCGGAAGACCGGTGGGCCGTCG
>DATCXQ010000338.1:0-15528 GCA_036565725.1 Blastocatellia bacterium | reverse complement strand
GAGTGGCGGCCGGCCCCTGGAACAACGGGGGGCGACTCCAGGGTGGAGTCGCCAGTTTGCTATGGAAAGGAGATCACAATGGAACTGAAAAAACTATCCAGAAATGCGCTGCTACTAGCATTCTTGCCCGTGTTGTTATTTAGTGTAACGCAGCAGTCAAACGCCCAAACCGTATGCAGCAATCAAACTGGCTCCCAGGGCGGCTTCTTCTATACGTTTTGGAAGGACACCGGGTCAGCCTGCATGACTATGGGCTCTGGTGGCAATTACGACGTAAATTGGAATCTGGGGTCCGGGAATATGGTTGTCGGTAAAGGCTGGAGTACCGGATCATCATCTAGGAGAGTAGGCTACAATGCCGGCATCTGGCAGCCGAACGGCAATGCATATTTAGCTCTCTATGGGTGGACGAGAAACCCTCTTATAGAATATTACGTCGTTGATAGCTGGGGCACTTTTAGGCCGCCTGGAGGAACGTCAATAGGCTCCGTTAGCACTGACGGTGGCACATACCAAATATATCGGACCCAGCGAGTCAACGCCCCTTCCATTGACGGCACTAGAACTTTTTATCAGTACTGGAGTGTCCGGACGTCTAAGAGACCGACCGGGAGCAACCAAACCATCACCTTTGCCAACCACGTTAACGCGTGGAGGAATTTAGGCTTGAATCTGGGGAGTCATGTTTACCAGGTAATGGCCACAGAGGGATTTCAAAGCAGTGGGAGATCTAACCTGACGGTGTGGCAACAGTAACGTAACGATGTGGTAAGGGGGGCCTCACTATTGAACGATAGGCGGTTTGATCCGACTAGCGTATGGAGTGCGGCGAGGGCTCGCCGCACTCCATACGCTTCGCGATCTCGGTCACGGCCGTCACTGTTTTTGATACGCCAGCCTGCAATGCGTGCGCTGCTACTGTAAGCGATCACGTACATCCAATTGATACCCGAGATAGGAGGCGCACTGCCTGATCAAACTGCAGCGATAACAGCGCTTCGGCAAACTTAACAAAAACTTCCGGGTTATGCCTTTCGTCGATCATTCATAAAGAAGATCGCGATCCTCGATGTTCTATCCTCCATCCTCGATCCTCATTGACGGCGCGTTGTTGCGCCGCATTCAGAAATAGAATCCGGATCGCGCTCATTACGTCTTTTAACGCGGCGAGAGATAGTAACTCCGGCGACCGTGCACGGAGTATTCAGGATGGCCTCGCACCTCAACCTGCACTTTCCGCAGCCGGCCATCTCGCGCTTCATTCGTCGGGTAATAGCCGATAACGTAGCGCTGATTGATGTCCGCGAGTATGCGCTCATACAGTTCGTCCGCACGCTCCGGGCTTTCCAGATAGGCCGCCCACCCGCCCGAAATGTCGGCCACGCTCGTAATAGCCTCCTGACCTCGCACTCGGGCGGGCGTTATGGTGTTTATATATCGATCTTCCTGTTCGCCGATCATTGAACGTTTGACCCGAAGCCGCGCCTCTTCGATAGGCGCGCCGATTAGACGTTCGCCCGGTATTAGGGTGTAAATGGTCGCGCGCGTTCCAAGTACCGCGGTCTGAATATCCGCCAGACCAAACTCCCAGGTCGAAGGCTGATCTTCTGCGCGCGGCTGCTGATCTCTGAGATTCATGATCTCATCGCCGTCGGATTGGATGATGATGATCGGCCGCCCTTGCCCCCCGTTCGACAATTCTCTCAGTGTGGCGAAGAGCGCGGTCAGTTGCCTGCTGCCGTGAGCGCCCCGAGGCCGATTCTTCAGCGAGTCGAGCGCAGACTTGAGGCGCTTTTTGTCACCGGTGAAACTGACCATCAGTTCGACTTCGTCGTTCACGATCGCCATTTCGTCTTTCGGACCGAGCCGGTTAACCAGTATTTTGGCCGCCTCGACGCTTCTTTCGAGAAAACGGGACATGCTGCTGCTAAAATCTATAATGAGGACTATCGCGCGTGGCAAACTTGGATCGGCGCCAACTGAAAACATGCTGATCTGTTGGGTTACGGCGTCCTCCGTCACGACAAAATCATCCTTGCCCAGGCCGGTTAGCGCGCTCAACTTAGTCTGCTCTGTGACGAACAGATCAAGCACGACAAGGTTCGTTTCTACTTTGATCACATTGCCTGACCCGAGCGCGAGCTCATCCTCGCGATTGCCCTGCTTCCTCTCCTCCGCGGCTTTGCTTCTTTTTCTTGAGGTCCTGATTGCTCAATTTTCTTTTCGTCCTGTTCGCCGGATTTCTCGGGGCGCAGCTTGGAGACTTGAATATCGCCTATGCCGACACGTAAAAAGATTTGGCGAGTTGGCGCGGGTGGTTCGCCCGCCAGTTTCGCCCCGACAGCGAAAAGGCCTTGCCGGCGCGTGACCTGCCCGAACTCCGACGAAACATCCCCGATGCGGGCGCGGGCGTCAACCGTGTAGCTCTGGTCTTCCGGCAGTCTGAGACTGATCTCGCCGATGCTCGCGGTGGCTTCGATGTCGCCGGAGACATTGACGACCTCAACTTCGCCAATGCCATGTTTGATCAGCAGCATCGATTGGCGGGGAACTTTTATGAGGTAGTCCAGCTTGAGATTGGTCTTGCCGCGGAAGATCGGCGTCCACGACGGATATTTAGTGTTGATTACCAGCAGCGAGGTCTCCCCCACCGTTTCCATCGTGACTTTGAACCGTTCCAGGCCCTTCGCGGCTTTGTCGAGGTCCTTCGGCTCATACTTCTTCTGGGTGCGTTTCTTGACGGTTAACTCGACTTCTTCTTTGTCCCAGCCTTCAACTTTGACCGATCCGAAAGAATCCACGATCTGAATCGTCCCCCTGGCGCCGAATTCAAGACTCTGCGTCGTCGTGACCTCCGCTTCGCGCTTGTCGATGGTCTGGGCCTGGGCGGGAAGACCGAGCGCCAGGCAACAAACAAAAAGAATAGGCCCAAATACCATTTGGCATTTGTTTCTCATAAATGAACCCTCCTTGATTTTCTTTCTTTCAAGCGTCGCAATGCGACATAGAGATCTCTTCCAGACTAACTACGCGACAGCGCAACCGGAGGAGTGCAAAATATTGCTCGTGTGGCTGCGTGGGCGCCCCGCTATTCACACCGCAGCGCGACCATCGGATCGACTTTCGTCGCCCGCTTCGCCGGAATCCAGCAGGCCATTAGCGCCACCGCGATCAGCAACAGCGCGATCGCCGCGAATGTCGACGGATCGGTAGCCTTCACGCCGAACAGCAGGCTCTGCATATATCGCGTCAGCCCGTAGGCCGCCGCCAACCCGATCGCCAGACCCAGCGTTGTGAGCTTCAGGCCCTGTCGCAAGACCATCTTCAGCACATCGCCTGTTTGGGCGCCGAGCGCGATGCGGATTCCGATCTCCTTCGCGCGTTGGACAACCGAAAAGGCCACCACGCCGTACAGCCCGATGGCCGTGAGCAGCAGCGCCAGCCCGGCGAATAATGAGAGGAGCAGCGCGTTGAATTTCGGCTGCGCGACGGCCACGCCGAGATACTGGTCGAGCGTTTTGATCCTGTAAACGGGGACGTCACGGTCGAGAGCTCGAACTTCCTGCTGAATGCTTCGGGCCAGACTGCGCGCGTCATTCGTCGTCCGCATGATCAGACTCATCCAGTTGAATGGAATCTGCGCGTGTGGAACGTAATATTCAGGCTCGTAATCGCGGCTGAGCGATTGGCGATGCTTCACGTCCTTGACGACGCCGACGATCTCGCGCCAGAACGGCTCGCCATCGACGGAGACGCCCGGCTTGATGTGTTTGCCGATCGGGTTTTCGTTCGGGAAATGGCGATTGGCGAAGGTCTCGTTGACGATCACGACGCCCGGCGCGCTCGCGTTGTCGCGTTCGGTGAAAGCGCGCCCGGCGAGCAACGGAATCTTCATCGCGCTGAAATAATCTAGGCTGATCGAACGGAAATGTGAGTTGGGCAGTTCGCCTTTCGGAATATTGCGCCCTTCGACCTCGAAGGAGATCATGAACGTGTCGCCGCTCAAGGGCAGCGGCGCAATGGCGCTCACCGCCTCTACGCCGGGCAGCGCCTTCACGCGCTCCAACAAGGCCTGGTAAAACGCCGTGACTTGCTCATGCTTCGGATAGCGCGCGTCAGGCAATACGACTGAGGCTGTGAGAGCATTGCCGGCATTGAATCCCAGATCCACTTGCTGCAACCTGCGGAACGATTGCAGCAGCAAGCCCGCGCCGATCAACACAACCAGCGCAATCGCGATCTCCGCGACGACCAGCGCGCCTCGCAATCGTCCGCGTCCTGCGCCTGCGCCCGCGCCGCGCGAGCCTTCCTTCATCGCCTCGGTCAATTCGATCTTCGACGCCTGCAACGCCGGGGCCAGCCCGAACACGACGCCCGTCACGACCGAGATCAACAGCGTGAAGCCAAAGACCCAACGGTCGAAGTTGACCTCGGCCAAACGCGGCATGTCTTCGGGAATCAACTTGACTAGCGCTTCAGTCCCCCACCACGCCAGCAGCAATCCCAACAATCCGCCGACCAGGCTGAGCAACAGGCATTCGGTCAACAACTGCCTGATGACGCGCCAGCGACTGGCGCCGAGCGCGGCCCGCACCGCAATCTCTTTGTAGCGAGCCGTTGCGCGCGCCAACAGCAAGTTCGCCACATTCGCGCAGGCGATCAGCAGCACGCAACCGACCGCGCCCAGAATCAGCCACAACGCCTCGCTGTAGTCATAAACAAGGTCGTTGTGGTAAGGGATCAGCCTGACGCCGCTTCGCGTGTTGGAATCCGGATATTGCTTTTCCAGTTTGCCGGCGATGATGTTCATCTCGGCTTGCGCCTGCTCGATCGTGACGCCGGGTTTCAGCCGCCCGACCGCTACCAGAAATTTCGCGTCTCGGTTTTCGTACTGCGCCGGCTCTTTCGGATCGGTCTTTTCTCCGTCAACTGACGAAGTAACCCACACCTCGACCGGCGAGGCCTCAATCGGAAATTGAAATCCGGCGGGCATTACGCCGACGACGTTGAACGGCCTGCCGCCGAGCGTCAGCGGGCGCCCGACGATGTTCGGGTCGCCGCCGAATTGCCGCTGCCACAAACTGTGACTGATGATCGCCGCGCGGATTCCAGGCTTCTCCTCTTCTGCTACAAACCATCGTCCCAGCAGCGGCTTGACGCCGAGCGTGGCGAATAACTCCGGTGAGACCGTGGCGCCGCGCAAGTTGACCGGCGTGGCAATACCCGTGAGATTCATAGAAATCGTGTAATACGACGCCATCCGCTCGAACAACTGGCTCTGCGCGCGCCAGTCGAAGAAGTTCGGGTACGAGATCGAGTTGCGGCTCATCGGTCGCTGCGTATTGCTCTCCCAGAGCGCAACCAGCCGCTCCGGCTCGGCGTATGGCAGCGGCCTCAGCAGCACGGCGTTGACCACGCTGAATATCGCCGTGTTCGCGCCGATGCCCAATGCGAGCGTGATGACGGCGATCAACGTGAAGCCTGGCTTCTTCAGCAACATTCGCGCGCCGTAACGCAGGTCTTGCAATAGGCTGTTCATCATTAGTCCTCCATCAATTCACTTGTGTGGACGCCGCCATTTCAAATCAAATTCGACACTCTTGCCGCGGAGCGGCTTTTGAACCTAGCCCGGCCTTTCCAAGGCCGGGATCGCCGTGACAATTTAGTCTCCTAGTCGCGGAGCGACGATTGAAACTAGACCGAAATAGCCACATCGATTGAATCCCCCCACAAATAACGTTCATCCTAATCACAACGCGTAGGCGTCTGCCATAACCGTCTCCTCTCTCCCCTTGAGAGGTTCAATCGTCGCTCCGCGACTAGGGAGTTTATTTCGTCTCTCTCCCGGCCTTGGAAAGGCCGGGCTAGGCTCAATCGTCGCTCCGCGACTGGGGGGGTTATTTCGTCTCTCTCCCGGCCTTGGAAAGGCCGGGAGAGGTTCAAAAGCCGCCCCGCGGCAGAAAAGTCATCATTTCTCAACAACCCGTGGCATACTCATTCCACTCGCAACGCCACCATCGGATCCACCTTCGCCGCGCGCCGCGCGGGAATGTAACAGGCCAGCAGCGCCACCACGGTCAGCAGCAGCGCAATCGAGCCGAAGGTCAGCGGGTCGGTCGCGCTCACGCCGAACAGCAGGGTCTTCATCAACCGCGTCAACGCTAACGATGCGAGCAAGCCGGCGCCGACGCCCGAGGTCGCCAACGCCATCCCTTCGGCGACGACGAGCTTCAACACGTCGCGCGCTTGCGCGCCCAAAGCCATCCGGACGCCGATCTCGTGTGTGCGCTGCGCTACGGTATAAGCGATCACGCCGTAAATGCCGACCGCGCCGAGCGCCAGCGCCAGCAGGGCGAAACCGCCGAATAGAATCATGTTGAAGCGAGGCTGTGTGACGGCGCGGGTGAGTATCTCGCCCATCGTCGTGACCTGCGAGACGATGAATTCGCGCTCGGTCTCGCGCGCTTCACGCTGCGCTGCAATCGCCAGGCTCGATGGATCGGCCGTTGTGCGCACGACCAGGTTGAAATCTTGTCGCAGCCCCCTTCTGACGCCGCCATACGTGGCCGCGTGCTGCGCCAGCGGGATGAAGGCTTCCTGCCACGCGGCGTCGGCGAGCGCGCGATTCTTCGCGTCGGCGACCACGCCGACAATCGTCAGGTATGGCGTCGTCGCTCTATCCGGCGTGGTGTTCAGATAACGAAAGCGTTTACCGACGGGGTCTTCGCCCGGCCAGTGATTGCGCGCAAAGGTTTCGTTGACCACGGCGACCGGCGTCACTCCTTCCTGATCCGCGCCGGTAAACAACCGTCCCCGCATCAGCCGCATGCCCATCGTCTGAAAATATCCGACGCTGACGGTGCGGAAATCGACGCTCAAATGCTCCAGCGGGGTCATGTCGAACTGGCGCCCCTCGAACTCGACGACCGTTGCATTGCCTAAGCCGTTGGGCGGCAAAGGGTCGGTCACGGCGGCGGATACGACGCCGGGCAGCGCGATGATGCGAGCGAGCAATCTTTCGTAGAGGCCGGCGATCTGCTGAGTGTCGCGATATGCGGAGCCGGGCGGCGTCAGGCGCATGGTCAGCAGATGATCGGGCCTGAATCCCATATCGACTCTCTGCAATTCCCTCACCGAGCGGATCAACAGACCGGCCGCGACGAGCAGAACGACCGCCAACGCCGTTTCCACCACGACCAGCGATCGCCGCAAGCGGCTACGGCTGTTTGCGGCGCCACTGCGTCCGCCCTCTTTCAGCGTAGTGTGAAGATCGAATTTTACCGCGCGCAGAGCAGGCGTCAGACCGAAGAGTATCGCTGTGAGCAATGAGATCAGCAGAGCGAAGCCCGCCACGCGCAGGTCGAGCGAGGTTTCGGCCAGTCGCGGAACGTCTTCCGGACTGATCGCCAACAACGCGTCCACTCCCCAGAGCGCCAGCAGCAGACCGATGCCTCCGCCTAGCGCGGCGAGAAACAGACTCTCCATCAGTAATTGCCGGACGATTTGCCCGCGACTGGCGCCCAACGCGGCGCGCACGGCGATCTCCTTCTGCCGGTCTTCGCCTCTGACTAACAGCAGATTAGCCACGTTCACGCAGGCGATCAGCAAGACGACGGCCACCGCCCCCAACAAGACGAGCAACGCAAGGCGCACATCGCCGGCGACGGCCCGTTCGAGCGGCAAGAGATAGCCTAAGATGTCCGGCGGGTACCATTTCGGATTTTTACCTGCATCGCGCCGCGTGTTTGCGTGATGCTCGGCCTGAGCCTGGGCTGGCGTAGCGCCGGGGCGCAGGCGTCCGATCACGCTCATAAACTGGCCGCCGCGACGCGGATTGGACGGGCGCAAATCAAAGCCGCGCCACATATCGGCTCGCGTATCGGCCCGTAATTCCGTTGGAGCTTTGAACGATGCGGGCAGCACACCAATTACAGTTACGCTGTCGCCGTCGAGGTCGATCGTCCGGCCAATGACCGACTGATCGCCGGCGAACTTGCGGCGCCAGAAAGCGTGGCTCAGCACGACGACGTTGTTCTTGCCGACCAATTCTTCTTCCGCATTGAAATCACGGCCCAATGCGACCTTGACGCCCAGCGTGCGGAAGAAATTCGCCGTACAGAGCGGCGCGGCCACGCGTTCCGGCTCGCTCACCACCCGCAACGTCGCCGGGATCCAATACCAACCGGCAAGCTCGGCGAAGCTCAGATTCTCCTGGCGCAGCCGGACGAACTCCGCCTCCGACAACCCGACGCGCGGATATCCGAGCGCAGGCAGCGCGTCGTAGAGCGCCACGAGTCGATCTGGCTGTTCATATGGCAGCGGTCGCAGCAGCACAGCGTTTACCACGCTGAATATCGCGGTGTTCGCGCCGATGCCTAGCGCCAACGTCAACACAGCCATCGCAGTGAAGCCCGGCTTCTTCAACAACATTCGCACGCCGTAGCGCAGGTCCCGCCACGAGTCTCTAAACATAGTTCTTATCCTTTTTTCGACTACGCCAAATGTGGGGCAAACTGCCTGGGAGCGCAGGCAGTTTGCCCTGCATTGAACCAAGTCGCGTGCCAATCCTTTCTAACTGTTTAATTGTTGTCGTAGCCTGATTTGAAGAGATGTCGCGGGCTGAGATCAGTTGCGGATTGTTCGTTTGTGGGAATGACCTTTCCCATTATCGAAGTGGCTGCGGACCAAATTGGCCATTGAATCAATTGCGCCGAGCGGATTGACGCCGGTCTTTTTGGTTGTATCCGCGATTATCCGCGCCCGTCCGCGTCATCCGCGTTCTATGGCCCGGATTCGTTTCCGGGAAATGACAGCTATAGATTTTAAGAAAAAGATTTTCACCACGAAATGAAGAGCACGAAGATTCCTTCTGTTCTCCCTTCGTGCTCTTCATTTCTTCATGGTTGATTTTCGCTAGTTTCCGCAGCGGCGCAGCGCGACATGAAGGCTCCGGCGGAAAACCGCTGTAGCCAGCCCTGGCAATCACTTCCATTCTCCATGTAACACAAATCCGGCCCAGTAATAGGGAGACGCCCAGCGTTTCTGTCTGGACAATTCAAGCTGCGCCGCTCGCAGAGCGGCTCCAGCCGGCAGACCGTCTTTGAGCATGCGCTGATAAAAAAGCTTCATCAGTTCCGCCGTCGCCAAATCGTCGACACTCCACAGACTCGCGACCACGCGCGGCGCGCCTGCGTACATAAATCCTCGCGTCAGCCCGATCAGTCCCTCGCCCTTGATCTCTTTGCCCAGTCCAGTCTCGCACGCGCTGAGCGCGACCAGATCGGCATTGAGCTGTAGGTTGTATATCTCATGCAGCCGTAGAAATCCGTCCTGCGGTTTCCCCTCCTGGTCAATAAGCGAGAAGACCAGCCCGGAAAGTTCAGGGCGCTCGCTGTTGAGCAGACCGTGGGTCGCAAAATGCACGATGCGGTACTGACTCAATTGCCGGCTCTTGGCCAAGTCGCGGCTGGCGTTGAAGTCGGTCGCTTTGAACCCCGTTCCTTTCGGAGTCAGCGCAATGACGCTATTGGCTTCCTGGCGTGAGAAGGGGAGTCGCGTGAAACCTGCGCGAGCGCCGGAAAAATTCATAGTTCTGATCGCGCGCGTCAACTCTGAATGCTCCGCATCAGCCGCCGGCGCGGCCAGCGCTTCTCCAGAGGAGTTTCCGTTTTTAGCCGACGCCAGGCGCGGGTCGCTCTCTTCAAAGACGGGGTCGGCCAGGACGGCGACCGATTTGGCCGCCCGCTGCCGGCCAGCCGTCTCACGGCGAATGATCGATAAGACCGAAGCGGAAGGAACGCTCACCACTCCATGCTTGGCGATCAGGGGCTCATAAACTCCGGCCGGTCGCTTCTCATCTTCCGGCGCCGGCAGCGCGGCGAAGGGCAGATAAGACAGCGCGCCCGGCGCCACAACTATCAGCCGTTTGGCGCCGAGTTGCGCCGCCGCCGGGCCGAGCAACATCCCGCTGAGCGCCTTGGCCTGAGCGATGAATTGCGGATCGGGCGGAGCCCCGCGTTTCGGACGCACAGTGAGCAGTTCGTAAACCCGGCGAGCGGCGGCTTCGAGTTCGGCGCGCGGAGGAAGCTCGTAGCTATCGATGGAGCGCTGCGAAACGAGCCAGAGGTAACTGCGTTTTTCGCCGAGCGCGTATTCGAGCAACAGTGTGTCTTCATCAAGCGCCTGTTGTTGAATCTCCGCGAGGCCCAGCGGCTGAGGCTGGGTTAGAGCCGCGTATCGTGGGCTGCGAGCCCGAATCTGGGCTCGGACCTCTTCATATTCGGCGGTGATGGCGGCGATCTCTTTGGCGGCGGCGGCGGCCTGTTCGGGAGTGTGCTTACGATTTAACAAGCTAACTTGCGCCGCGGCCCTCGCATTGAGTCGCTGCTGCAAAGAGCGTTCGCGCTCCAGCAGCGAACCATCGACGCCCTGACGAATGTCGGCGCGGGACTCTTTCAGCAATTCCAGCAGCGAGCGCGCCCTGGCGCGCTCGCTTACTGCTAATGCCACGGCATCAATTGCTGCGGCCGGGTTCTGCTTATGCATTTGCATCAGCACGTCGATGTAAGATTCATAGAAGTCCTGCCGAGACGCGAAATAGGAAGCGCGAAGCTCCTGGCCGGCGATATTTGTGCGCAGGGATTCGATCATGCCTACAGCCTGTTCAATGGTTTGGCGGGCCTGGGTGAGGTTGCCGCGTTTCTGCTCGACTCGCGCAATCCCCAGCAGGGTATCAGCTTCTCCGTTGCGGTCACTTACGGCCCGCTTGAGCGGCAAAGCCTCATTAAACTTCTCCAGCGCCTTCTGCGTCTCTCCCAGTGAGTCATAGACCAGGCCGATGTTGTTGAGCGCGCCAGCCTCCCCACTGCGGTCGCCTACCGCCCGCCTGAGCGTCAGGGCTTCGTTGTACTTCTCTAGCGCCTTCTGCATCTCTCCCATTGACCGATAGACCACACCGATGTTATTGAGTGTGGTGGCCTCCATTCTGCGGTTGCCTACTGCCTTGAAAATCGGCAGGGCTTCATTGTACTTCTCCAGCGCGTTCTGCGCCTCTCCCAGTGACCGATAGACCACGCCGCTGTTGTTGAGTATGATGGCCTCCCCATTGCGGTCGCCTACGGCCCGCGAGATCGGCAGAGCCTCGTTGTACTTCTCCAGCGCCTTCTGCGCCTCTCCCAATGACCAATAGGCCATGCCTATGTTGTCGAGTGTGATGGCCTCCCCATTGCGGTCGCCTACCGCCCGAAAGAACGGCAGAGCTTCATTGAATTTCTCCAGCGCCTTCTGCGCCTCTCCCAGTGACCGATAGACCACGCCGATGTTGTGAAGTGTTTCAGCCTCCACCCTGCGGGCGCCTATTGCCTGACTGATCGGCAGAGCCTCATTGTACTTCTCCAGCGCCTTCTGCATATCTCCTAACCAGAAATAGACCTCACCGATGATTTCGAGTGTTTGAGCCTCCCCATTACGGTCACCCGCTCCTCGATACAGATCCAACGCTTCGTGATACTTTTCGACGCTTTTTCTTCTGTCCTCCAGTGTCCCATCTTTTAGCCGCTCCGCCTCTCGAAACACCGACTCCGCGGCAACTCGATACTTATCTTCAGCGGTCGCCTCTCTCAATTCTTCTATCTTGACATGGTAGCGTCCTGTTTGGGCCGTCTTCCGGGAGGAACGCGCTTCGATTCTGTATGCGCCCGCCGTCTCTGCGATTAACGAAATAGCCTCTGCCCCCACAGTCGTCTGGTTGCTGTCTACCTCGATGATCTTCTTGTCATAGGGCGTAAACAGCGCCACCGCAACATCTATCCCTCGTTGCTCGACCACAATATGCGAGTACTGTCCGGAGATCATCGTGATCTTGTAGAAATGCGATTGGCCGCCGGAAAGCTCTCGTTCGATGGACTTGCCTGGTTCCAGCGAAACACTCTCCTGAGCGCTTGGCGCCGCGCCGCGTTCACTAGCGGGCGCTTGCGCAGGCGACGCCACTGGCCTCGGGCTTGCAGCAGCCGGCGCCCCAGCTCGGATGAGCAGGTCGGTCATGAGAGGGGTCCAGCGGATTGAATGCAACCCACGACTCTGTGGGGTTGAGATAGCTATGCACAGCAGTATCAAAGCGGATAAGGCGGTAATCATTAAACGGCGCATTTATCCTCCTCATCTCTCTCAAGAGGGATTTTGATTGTTTTGCCGATTTCGTTGTTTGAGAGCTTTCCCCAGGGCCGGCGGGAAAATATAGCGAGGCTGAGGATACAAACAGCCACTAAAGGCGTCAATGGTGTTGTAAAAGCAATGCGGCGGATCCAGTGATCGTGTGCGAGCCGCTGAGCACGACCGTCAGCAGATAGCGGAGCTCTTTCTGTAGCCTGATTTGAAGAGAATGTCGCGGGTTGAGATCAGTGGCGGATTGTTCGTTTACGGGAACGGTCATTCCCATTATCGGAGCGGCTGCAAGCCAAATTGGCCATTGAAACAAATGCGCCACACGCCATGTTCTATGGCCTTTGCGAAATAAATGTGACAACCGTCTTTACGGGCGCCGCAGCGACCTAGTGAGCTCAGCCCGGCTTTTCAAAGCTGGGACAACGAGCGCACATCCCCCCGGTCACTGCCGCGACGGTTGAGATCCCGGTTTTTTAAGGCCGGGCTAGACTCAACCGCCGCTGGCGCGGCCGCAAGAAGCGTCGTCACATTTATTTCCCAAAGACCATGAACATGGCATGTGGCCAATCGGGGAAGTTCAATTACTGATTAAGAGCAAGACGCGCGCCAGATCCCGGGACCGCACAGGTGTAAGTCACCTCCTGGCCCGGCGACACCGCGAGCGCGCGCAACGTGGCGTCCGAGACGCGAGGCCCGCCGTCATCCGGCATGAAGTTCCCGGCGACCGGATCGAAGAGGAAGCCTTTGACGCGTCCTCCTATCGCGACATGCGCCACCAGATCGCACTCCCTCACCGCTCCGCCTAGCGCTTTCGAGACGAACGCCGTTCTCGCGCGTTGGATCAGGAGGTCAATGCGCGGGCCCACCGTCGTGGCGTTGGAGTTAGTCAACGTCACCTGTTGGCCGACGATTGGCGCCAGGTCGGTGTCGAAGGCGAGCAGGAACTGCTCGACGTCGCGCCTGGTCGCGTTGGGATTGAACAGCGGGAAGCCGGCGTTGATCTGAGGCGCAAACACGACCGCAGTCAGGAAGTGGAATAATGTAGAGACCACACCGTCATGCACGAAGCCGAAGCCGCGGATCTGGTCGCCCTGATGGGTGGTTTGGACATTAGTCTGGAAGAAGTCGGTCTTCGGGACGCCGAACATGCCGACCTTGGCGTATGCGTTGCGCAGGTGCGGAATCTTGATGATCTGGGTGATGCCTTCGAAGCTTGACCTGCCGCCCGTGCCGAAGAAGCCTCTGGCCGGATCGACCACGTGACAGCCGTTGCAGTTGAAGTTGCTCCCGTCGTTCAATTCCGAGACAAAAGGAATGCTGATACCGTCAGAGGGACGATTACCGAAGTAGAAGTTCCTGCCGCGCTGCTGAGACGACGTCAACGAGTTGTTTAGGTTGCGCACCGGATTGGGCGGGGGCACGGACTGCAACTGGAAGTCGGTGAACTTCTGCATCTCAGCGGCCGTCGGCTGCGCGCCGCCGATTAGTCCTTCGAAAGCAACGATGAAGTTGTTGAACGAAAGGTTGGAATCGAAAGCGCTGATGCCGAAGACCCCGTTGGCGCGGTCGCCGCGCCAGTGCATTGCGCCTGAATTGCGCAGCCCGCGCAAGGTCTGCGTCGTCATCGGCCCTTTCATCGGGTGGAAGTCATCAGTAACGTCAGTGCCGTTGATATCCCCCCTTACCCCGAAGAGGAATTTTCCGAGGGCGATCGTCCCGGCATCGCCGAAGTTGATCGGTATCGGATTCTTCTTGACGGCGTCGTCGGGATTGCCGAGGTCCCAGGCGATGTCGTCCATGTCTCCGAAGATGTGGCAACTCGCGCACGAAGCCTCGCCGTTGCCCGAAAACCGCGTGGCATCGTAGAGCAGCGGCCGCCCCTCGACCACCGACGCCGGTTCCGGATTGGGCAATGTCGCATTCGCGATCTCCTGCTTTGTGGCGAGATCGATCACTTTAACCGAGTTATCGAAGCGAGTCATCACATAGAGCCGCCCCCTCACCTCATCCAACGCCAGTCCGCTCGGGCCGCCGCCGCTGACCGTGATGTAATTCGCGCTCGCGGTCCTCGGATCGAACGTATCGGTCTCCAGCATCGTCGTGTCGAAGACGCCGATCTTCTTCGACCCGAACGCGGCCACGAAGAGCGTCCGCCCGTTGCTCGTCACCGCCATATCGAGCGGCGTCGAGAGGCTGTGATTCTTCGTCGTCGGGTCGAAACCCGGATCGCCCGCGAGCTTGGTGTAGTCGATGTGTTTGTTGAGGTGTCGCGGCGTGACCGCACCGCCGGAAATCACGGTGATCCGCATTTCAGCCAGATGGCCTTGAACCGTGCTGCCGCCAAAATTGCCGGGGCCTTCGAAGCGGACGTTGTTGATGGCCTCGCTGTTCGTCACATAAAGTTTGCCGTTCACCGGATTGGTGACCATGTTGAACAAGGTCGTCCCCACGTGCGCGAATACGGCCGTCTGCGCCAGGGTGTTCGCGTTGACGGCAAAGACGTCCCTGTCCGGCAGGTTGAATTTAACCGCGTTATTCCAGTTGCGCCCCAGCTCGTCTTCCCACCGCTGGGTGCTGTTGTTGAATTTAACGATCTGGCCGACCGCCGGCGCCCGCTTGCCTTCGAAGTTGGTGGCCGGCCCCAGATGCCCGCCCGGACTGGTAGAGCCGTCAGGAACTTGACAGGTTTTGGTTGTATCGAATCCCTCGCAGATCGCCCCCTCGATGATGGCGGTCGTCTGGTTGCCGGTCTTGAACCCGGCCACAAAGACCGTCGACTTATCGGGGCTGACCGCCAGCGCCCGAGGCGTGTCGGTGAAGAACGTCATAATCCTGACCGGCCTACCGCCGACTGCCGTCCCCAGACTGGCGGGGTTGAAGACCCACACGTCGGCGCGCCCGACGCCGGGCGTGGTCAACTGCGGATCGCCCGCGCCAGGAATGTCGGCGATGGAGGAGTGTGTGCGCTGCTGCCCTCGATGCGCGGTCGTAATGAACGCGCGCGCCGGAGAGCCGGCGAACACGACATCACGCGGCTCATCGCCGACCAGCAGGGTGCGGACGACGCGCGGAGTACCGACTAGGCTCACTACACTCACGCTGTCCGACAGGTGGTTGACGACCCAAACCTCCGAATCGTCCCTCGCGGCTACGGCCACCGGCTCCAAACCGACCGGGACGCGGGCCTCAAGCTGGAGGCCCGCCGGAGTGACGTTGAAAATTTCCAGAGTGTTATCGGGCGTGTTCACCGCAAAGAGCCTGGCGCCGTTCGGCGACAGCGCAACCGGACGAACCTGCCCGCTTTCAAATTCGATGAATGGCTGTGTTGGCGACCCCTGTTTGGCCGCGCTCGCCGGCGCCCGATCG
>DATCXQ010000306.1:0-7130 GCA_036565725.1 Blastocatellia bacterium | reverse complement strand
GCGGCGCCCGATGAATCGGTCACCAAGCCGGTAATTTCACCACTGGTTTGCGCAGAAACCTTGGCGGCTGACAGCAGGAACAGCGCGAAGGTAAAGGAAAGGATCAGGTGCAGACTTTTCCGCATATTGGTCTCCGAATATACCTGGTTGGTAGGAAGTTGAATTTACAGCCACATCGCCTTCGTCGGGCAGAAATATCTTGCCCAAAACTCAGGTCCCTTATGAGAACAGGCCGAAATGCAGCCTTCACTTTCAACGCCGAAAGTAGTTTTTGCGATTTTGGGCGCAGTGGAGTTTCAAGTTGCGCTTATTTTCGTTTATTCCAGCAAAGATGCTGCTCATTTAGCGTTAAAGTAAGCATCAAGTCAAGAAGAAAGGAGGCAATTTTGAAACGGCCTGTGAGCGGAGCGCAGCCGCGCCACCGCCTGCACGGCCTGGCAGATCACGTCTTCCAGCGCCTGCTCGCTCGGCGGATATCGACTTTACCTAAGCCTTAGCTTCTTTTCTGTTCCGAATCGTGGAATAATTTGGATATGGCTGTTCGGATGAAAGACATTGCACAAGATCTCGGCGTTTCTCTCATGACCATTTCCAAGGCGCTGCGAAACCATCCGGACATCAGCGAGGGAACTCGTAAGCGTGTGCTAAAGCGGATTGAGGAGCTCAATTATCGGCCGAACCTAGCGGCTCGCGCCCTGGTGACTGGCAAAACTTACTTAATGGGGCTGGTCGTCCCGGACCTGGTGCATCCATTCTTTTCCCAGATCGCCAACGCCATTTCGAAAGTGCTCAGGGAACAGAGATATAGCTTGGTCATAACGTCCTCCCAGGAGGACCCTGAACTCGAGCAACAGGAAATTGACCAACTTCTGGCGCGGAGCGTCGATTGTCTGTTTATCGCTTCAACCCAGACCGCTCTGGAGGGTTTCCGGCGAATCGAAGACCAGGAAACACCTTATATCCTGCTGGACCGCAAGCTTCCGGGACTGGCCGCGAATTTTATAGGCGTGGACGATGAGCAGGTTGGTTTCATGGCGACGAAGCACCTGATCGAGATTGGGCGCCGGCGGATTGCCCACATCGGAACACCGCGCGTTAGCCCGGCCTTGGGGCGTCTTGAAGGATATCGCCGAGCCCTTCGTCAATACGGCATCCGGGTTCCGGCCGGGTATGTGCTCATTCGGCCTCACGGCGATGACGCCGGCGACGCGACCGGATATGACGTGATGAAAAAACTCTTGAGTCTCAGGCCGCTTCCGGACGCCGTGTTCTGTCACAACGACCCGACGGCTCTTGGAGCGATGAAAGCGATCCTGGATGCCGGATTGAAGATTCCGGAAGACATCGCAATTATGGGCTGTGGCAACGTCAAGTATTCCGATTGTTTGCGCGTGCCTCTTACGACGATCGATCAGGACTGCGAAGCGATCGGCGAGCGGGCGGCCAAGCTCGCCCTCAAGCTGCTGGACTCCAAAACTCTTCCCCGGCCCAAAACCATTCTTCTCAAGCCAAGGCTCGTCGTGCGCGACTCTACCCGCCGTTAATTTGCACATTCGGGCGAGAAGACCGTGCGTATGGAATTCGAGATTATTACCGTCATGGAACGCTCGCTGCTGGCCGAAGGCCAGGTCACGGCCGTGCGCATGGATCGCCAGAGCTCACGATCTCGCCCGCCTCCCGCCATACGAGAGGGGGTTGCGCGAACTGCGGCGAATAGTCACAGTGTGGATAACCAGTAGATCGCGAAATCAATAAGCCGTTGCAGCAACATTCGCCAAAATGTTCTTGACCAGTGCTCACTTTACCGCTAAAGTGAGCATACGCTCTACTGAATAACTACGGACAAATGGGCACTAATTGGCTGGCTTCGCTGATGAGTAGTCACGAGTCTGCACTGAAGATTATCCGTGTACCATTTCACGCTATTCCGATCTTGGCTATAGATCATTGCGTTGAAATGTTAACTCGCGCCGGATCAGCGCCGCGGGCGGCAGATGGCGTGGCTCCCACAGAGGGCTATGTGGGCAAGCCACGCTCGCTACTGCCCGCGGCGCTGATCCGGCGATTTATGGCTCGGTTTACCTTTCAATGCGACGGTCAGTAGGCAGGGATAGCGAGCCTCAGTCAGAAAACAGGGTAATGACCCTCTTGCTGGGAAAGAAAACCACATACTTGATTGACGAAAAAGATCGTGTCATCCCAAGCGCTAACATTCCATCATCGTCTGTCAGGGCATCGATTCTCGTCGTGCTGAACGCTCCCGCGACGCGCAGTTTTACGGCGCGGGTTAAGAACAACGGCTTCAACTACGCCGTCCCGGCGCATTCACTGACGATCTTGCGGCCGCGGTTGAAATAAAGGTCGGGCGGGGATCGCGTACTCGACTCCGAAGAAATTCTTGGCCGGACTGCCGCGGCGGCGCCGTTCGATGCGTTGTTCGCCGATGCGCGTGCCGTCGCATAGCGCCTCACTGTAAACGTTATGAAACTAACTAGCCTGATATGGAAAAGATTAGGAGCAGTGAGCGCGGGGCTTTTCATGCTGGCGGTCTTCATTCTGCCGCATGCGCAGACCAATAGAGAGGCCAACTCGATTTCGACCTACGAGGGCGAGTTTACAGGTCAGGCTGAACCGCCCGCCGAGCCGTTGAGCCTCTGGTATCGCCGTCCCGCGCGGCAATGGGTGGAGGCCTTGCCTGTCGGCAATGGGCGCCTGGGCGCGATGATCTTCGGCGGCATCGTCAATGAACGATTGCAGCTCAACGAAGATACGCTCTATGGAGGCGGGCCGTATGATCCGAACAATCCCGAATCTCTGGCGGCTCTGCCCGAAGTCCGCCGATTGGTCTTCGAAGGCAGGTATAGTGATGCGCACAAGCTGATCAGTGAAAAGATGATGGCCAGGCCGCTTCGCCAGATGCCGTATCAGACGGCCGGAGATTTCCTGTTGACTTTTCCCGAGGCGAAATCGATCGGAAACTACCGCCGCGAATTGAACATCGATACCGCCGTGGCCCGCGTCAGTTATACGGTTGGCGGCGTGCAGTTCTCACGCGAAATCTTCTCCAGCCCGGTGGATCAGGTAATCGCCATCCGACTCACGGCGAACAAGCCCGGCCAGATCAATTTCACCACCGGAATGCGTACACCTCAGAATGCATCGGTCAGGGCCGAAGGCAAGGACACTCTCGTGCTACGCGGCGTTAACGGCGCCGCGCGCGGCATTGCCGGCGCGCTCAAGTTCCAGGTCCGGGCGCGCGTGGCGCCGAAAGGCGGGACGATCGAAGCGGCTAACGCCGCAATCAAGGTCAGCGGGGCGGACGAAGCTGTGCTGCTGATCGCCGCGGCCACGAGTTACAGGAGATACGATGATGTGAGCGGCGATCCGGAGGCGTTGACAAAACAGACGCTCGACGCCGCGTCCAGGAAGAAGTTCAACACGCTGCGCCAGGCCCACGTCGCCGAGCACCAACGTCTCTTCCGTCGCGTGAAGCTGGACCTCGGGACCACCGAAGCCGCCAGATTGCCGTCCGACGAACGCATAAAAAATTTCGCCGGCGGCGTCGACCCACAGCTCGCCGCCCTCTATTTTCAATACGGTCGTTATCTGCTGATCTCAAGCTCGCGTTCCGGTACCCAGCCTGCCAATCTGCAGGGCATCTGGAATGAGAGCATGGCCCCGCCTTGGGACAGCAAGTACACGATCAACATTAATACCCAGATGAACTACTGGCTAGCCGAGCCCACCAATCTGGGTGAGTGCGTCGAGCCGCTGGTCAGGATGATTATGGAATTGACCGAGACCGGCGCGCGGACCGCGAGGGTCCAATACGGGGCGCGCGGATGGGTGGCGCATCACAATACCGATCTGTGGCGGGCGACAGCGCCGATTGACGGCCCGCAGTGGGGGATGTGGCCGGCGGGAGGGGCCTGGCTCTGTCTGCACCTCTGGGAGCGCTACGAGTATACGGGCGCCAAAGAGTTTCTGGCCCGCGTCTACCCGGTGATGAAGGGCGCCGCGCAGTTCTTCCTCGACACCCTGGTCGAAGAGCCGAAACACCATTGGCTCGTCACCAACCCATCACTCTCGCCCGAAAATCCACACCCGTTCGGGACCAGCATCGTTGCGGGGCCGACGATGGACAGCCAGATTCTTCGTGACCTCTTCACCAATTGTATCCGCGCGGCGGAGATTCTGGGGTTGGACAGTGATTTTTCTGCGGAACTGAAGCGGACTCTCGCCCGCCTGGCGCCGAATCAGATCGGCGGCGCGGGGCAGCTTCAGGAATGGCTCGAAGACTGGGACACGCAGGCCCCCGAACCTCAACATCGGCATGTCTCGCATCTTTATGGGTTCTTTCCCAGCTCGCAGATCACGCTGCGCGGCGCCCCCGAACTGGCCGCCGCGGTCCGCAAGTCGCTCGAAATGCGCGGCGATTTGACGACCGGTTGGGCGATCGCCTGGCGCATCAACTTGTGGGCGCGTCTACAGGACGCGGAGCGGACTTACAATATCATCAAGCTGCTGATCAGCCCCGAACGCACCTACCCCAATATGTTCGACGCGCATCCGCCATTCCAAATCGACGGCAATTTCGGCGGCGCTTCGGGAATAACCGAGATGCTCCTGCAGAGCCATGCGGGTGAGATCGAACTGCTGCCGGCGTTGCCGCAGGCATGGCCTTCGGGCAGCGTCAAAGGGCTGCGTGCGCGCGGCGGCTTCGGGATAGACATCGAATGGAAGGACGGCAAGTTGACATCCGCCGTCGTGCGCTCGCTGCTCGGGAATCCGGCGCGGCTGCGCTACTGCTCGACCACGCGCGAAGTGAAACTCGTTAAAGGAGAATCATTCCGCTGGGACGGGCGATCGGTAAAAGAATAGCATGGGATTCGAAGACGATCCTCAACTGGTCTGTCGCCTGGAACCGCTTCATCGAGGAAGGGTTTCTTTACCAACAAGAATATCAGCAAGGCGCAATTGCTGCGGCTCTACCCGCAGACGAACGGACACTTCTTCTAAGCCGATGATCTCTTTGGTAGGCATTGCCGGGATGAAGACATATGATTACGAAAGCCATCATGATTTCGCGGCAGTTCCACGCGCTGCCTGCGTCTACGGATCATCCCTTTTGAAGGCAGCCCCCCTGCCGGTTGGCGACCTGTGCGATTACACGGGCAGGCATAGACTGTTTCTATGACGCCAACAAATTGAATCACAACTTAGCACGCAGCTTTTTATGGAGGAACCTATGCCTAAAGCTAGCTGGATATTGTCTCTAAGACGTTTCTTCACTCTACTCACACCGAGATCTTTAGCGCTCCTGGCGCCATTGGTCATCCTGGCGTTGAGTTTTTCGCCGCTCCCAAGCGGCGCGCTCAATGCGGCGCAAAACCTAAACCCGACCTGGTTCGTAGATGCGCCAATCCTTTTCAGAGCCAGAGCGGAACCGTACGACCATTATGCAGTCAAAGACCCCACGATCGTTTTCTCGGGCGGTAGATACCACATGTTTTACACCGGCGCGAATGCCAGCGGCGGGTGGCAGATGCTCTATTCGTCCGCGACGACGCTGGAGGGATTCCGAACCGCCGCCCATATCTACCTGAGCAGGATCGGCGAAGCCTATTTTGCCGCGCCGGAAGTCTTCTATTTCGAGCCCCACGGTCTGTGGTACCTCGTCTATCAGGACGGGACGTTCGGGGCGGCATATGCCACCACGACCAATATCGCCGACCCCAATTCGTGGTCCGGCCCGCGATCGTTGGGCATCTCCGGAAACCTGGGCTGGGATTATTACGTGATCTGCGACAACGCCTCCTGTTACATGTACAATTCTCCCAGTGATGGCTCGCGCCGCATCTATTTGCGCCGGACGGCCATTGGAAACTTCCCTACCGGCTGGAGCGCGCCGTCGGTGTCGATCACCGACACGTTTGAGGGAGCGCACGTCTATAGATCGCTTGCCGACGGCCAATACTATCTGATAGTAGAAGACCTGCTAGACAACCGGTATTACGAGCTTTGGAGGTCGTCGAGCGCCGGGGGGCCCTGGACGAAGCTCGCCGAAAAATGGGCCTGGCGCGGTAATCTGGTTTTCAATGCGGGGCAGTGGACCACTAGCGTCTCCCACGGGGAATTCATCCGCGCCGGCGTCAACCAGAGACTCGAAATCAATGACATCAACCGGGTCGATTTCCTCATCCAGGGGACTACTCAATTATCTTGTTGCCCTTACCAACAAATCCCCTGGGACCTGGGCATCATCCGAAATTACACGAGCGGGCCAACGCCCACGCCAACCCCCGTTGGCGCCATTCGCCGACTACAATCCAACAATTACAGCGCCAGATATATCCGCCACCAGGGCTTCCGCGCGCGGATAGATGAGAATGTTTCACCCTTCGAAGACTCGCAGTTCAGGGTGGTCTCCGGCTTAGCCGACTCGAGCGGCGTTTCATTCGAGTCAGTGAACTTTCCGGGCCGGTTCCTGCGCCATCGGAACAGCGAGATCTGGCTGGACGCCAATGACGGGTCGGCCGGCTTTCGGGCCGCCGCTACCTGGTTTAGACGAGTCGGGTTGGCGAACAGCAGTTGGTCTTCCTACGAGTCCTACAACTTACCGGGTCAGTATATGCGCCACTCCGGCTTCCTGATGATATTGGGGACCGTATCTGGAAGCCTCCAGCAAGCCGATGCGACGTTCCGGGAGCAATAATCAGCACTGCTTGGTGATGATCGATGACCACGCCTATAATTGCCGCGAGCTAATGATCATGAGATGGCTTACCGCTTTATGCATAGTTCTGGCGCTTGAGAGCGGAGTGGACGCGCTCCCAAAGCCCGGTTCTGCCCAGAGGCGGCAATCCAGTCAGAGGGACACTTCTAAAGCTGATCTGCAAGCCCGGCTTTCCTTCGCCGCCCAGTATCGAGAGCAAGGTGATTATGACAGGGCGGCGAAGGAATATTTGAAGCTGATTCGACTTGCTCCCCGCTTTGCTCCGGCCTATAACGAACTCGGAGTTTGCTATATGCGGCAAGGGAAGCTCGCCGATGCGGCCCGCGCGCTGGAGAGGGCTGCTCAGCTCGCGCCCACGGTGGCCGGCGTTCATCTCAACCTGGGCATCGCCTAT
>DATCXQ010000271.1:0-4347 GCA_036565725.1 Blastocatellia bacterium | reverse complement strand
GAAAGAACATACAAGATGCTCCCAACAACACCAGAATTACGGTTAGCAGCTAATAGTTTGTCAAATTCTACTTTGATCAAGATCGGTTTATGATCAACTGCATTTCGGCATGTCTTTGATTTTGAATGTATTGTCATTTTGCGGCCGGCGTTAGCGTGAAGGCTGCCGTTTGAAATGGCCCATTTCCGTAAGAATCGTTGCCATGGGTCAAATAGAGGAGTCTGACTCGCATCTCCCCCGGTTTTTTTCGGTCTCCTTTATGAGCGAGACGGACGCGCCGCTTACTTACTACGAGCTAGATCCGGAGCGATCACGGCAATGGCCGCCTTCCACGGGCGGCCAATTTCTGCAGTTGATCGGAGAGGACCAGGCAACGCACGTAGAAAAGCTCGCGCCCGAAAAATTCTTCAGGGATTTACGCCCCGGCAATGAAGACCGCGAGGATCAAGTGGCAGCTCTCCAAAAAGCGATGACCGGAGAGCTGCGGAATCTTGAGGGCTTCCGAGTCGGCGAGATTCAGATAAACATCTTTGTTCTGGGAACAGATGACTCAGGCAAGGTGGTCGGACTGCAGACTTTGAGCGTTGAGACTTGAAAAGCAGCGCCTCCCTGCCCTCGGCGTCAAGATTCTTCCATATAGAAAAAGCCGTTCAGCTTTGCTCGCCGACCGGCTTTTCCATCTTTCTGGGAGACAATCGAGTTTTGGAAAATTAATAGCTTGCCAGCCTCAACTTTCCTGTTTTCGGTAGCTTGCGACAGAGCCAGCGCCTGTGGCTCACGGCGCCGGTCGCCGGCGCACGGGCAGCGGCGAGCCTGGGGGTTCAGCCGCAGCCTGCCAGAAATCCAGCTCGTACGCTTGTAGCAGCCGCGCCGAGCGCCGTACGTCCCTCGGGCAGGCGCCTTCGAGCAGACCGGCCGCTATGACCTCGAGCGCGTCCTCCTCGAAACCTGGAATTGGTTCGGCAAAGAAGGTGAAGAACTCAATGTCTTCCGGCGCAAAGCCATACACGCTGATCAGGGCGGCTCGCATGCGGGCCATGTTCTCGCCAAAAACGCCGAAGTTCACTAGAAATGAGGCGGCCGCGGAGGCGCGATCGGCGTTAGCAGCGATCCAGGCAACACGCGACGGGAAGGTCTGGCCCTTGGGCCGCGGCTCGTAGGCGGCAAGCGCCTGCTCGTCGAGCCCAACACGGGTACCAAAGTCGAGCAGCAAGGGCAGGGCTAAAGCTTCACCCTCGGCGAGGTCGCCGAAGAAATGGCTGCCATGAGGCGTGTCCCAGCGCTCAGCCATGTGCGCGAAGCTCCGCAGGTCACTGCGAATGATGCTATATTCCTCGGCAGCCACGGCGGCGATCTGCTCAACGGATACGGTTCCCGCCTCGACCGCGCTGAGAAATGGGGCGTTTCGGATCTCATCCTCGACCGCCGCAAGATCGGATCGGATCTGCAGGACGAGTGCGCGTGCCTTGACGCGGGCCGCCGGCAGGCTGGGTGCGCCGCAGACGTCGAGAGCGATGTGCTGCGGGGGTGGCGGGGGTGCGGCCTCGCTGGGGTTGCGCAGCGCCGGCGTGCCCGCTAGGACCACACCGACTGCAAAGACCTTGAACAACGTATTGAGTTTCATGCTTTCCTCCTGTTCTGGCTTTCCACATATCCTATGTATATATGTTTTGATGGACTCGAGTGACATGATCGACTCGAGTCCGGATTTTCTGCGTCGATACACGCCGATAATAATCAGCGCCCTACAGGAGAGTCATAAACAAGCGGTGAAATTTCGGTGAAGTTTCGGTGAGAAGCGGCGCGCCGATCTGATGGCCCTGGCGCTGGCGCTGGCTTTGTTTGCCGCGCTACACACGGTCGTCAAGCGTTATCTGCTGCCACGCATTGAACGGTATTTATCGCCGGTCAGCTACGACGAACGGCGCATCCTGTTCGACCTGGGGCAGGAAGCGCGCCGCGCAACGAACATGGATCATCTGTTCCACTTGATCGTCAGCCAAATCGGCGAGGCCTTGCAGGCCGCGGACGATTCGCTTTTTGTGCGTGACGAAGCAACGGGCGATTACGTGCGCCGCGCCTCGTCCTCACAGGCGACAAAGCAGTTTGCCGGTAATGGTCCGGGCGGCGCGGGCGGGGCTGCTGGCGAATCGGCGCCGGAGCCTTTGTTGACATTGGCGCGCGATGCGTTTGTCATTCGCCGGCTGCGCTCACTGGCGCTGCCACTGGAAATTGGGCCGCGTGATTTTGAAACGTGGAATCGCTTTCTTGCTTCCACTTCGGAGGCGCCGCGCGCCGCGCGACAGTCCGAGCGAGAGGCGTTGCAACAAATCGAAGCGCGGCTGTTGCTGCCGATCAGGAGCAAAGATCAACTGGTCGGCGTGATGTCGTTAGGTCGGCGCCGCGCGCGTCATGATTACGATGCGACCAACAAGGAGTTGTTGTTGTCAGTTGGCAGCCAGTTGGCGCTGGTCATCGAAAACAGCCGTCTGACGGAACGGATGGTGGCCGATGAGAAACTGCGCCGCGAACTTGCGCTCGCCACCGAAGTTCAGCGGCGATTGCTCCCCGCGCAGGCGCCAGAATGCGCGGCTATTGAACTGGCGGGTTTTTGCCAGCCAGCGCGCGGTGTCGGCGGCGATTACTACGATTTTTTTCAACTCGACCGACGACAGGTCGGTATCGCTATTGCCGATGTCGCGAGCAAAGGCATCGCCGCCGCTTTGCAGATGTCTACGGTGCAGGCCACGCTGCGCGGTTTGCTATCCGGCGACCTCGCGCATCACCAGGTGAACAATTCGCCGGCAGCGCGCGATTCGCTGGCGCAGATGGTTGAGACGCTGAACCGGCTGATACGCAGTGCGACGGGCGGGGCGAACTACGTGACATTCTTCTATGCGCAGTTTGTAGTTTTTCAGATCAAATGCCGCAATTTTTCATATCTTTTGCTGAAGTCGATCAGCTCGGCGTCTAAGTTGCGGCAATGGCGGTTCTGGCGTATAGAATTTGTGCGGCAAAAATACGGAAATTCAGCATAAGTTCGGATACATTGGCTACTCCAGCAAATGATATGAAAAATCGCTGGCTATCAATGAACTGGTATTTGACTGGCTGCAAATCAGTTGCTTCTCTGCCCTATCAGTTTTCCTGATAAGCGCTTCGGCATTTAATCTGAAAAGTTACACGCATCCAACCAGAATCAATACCAAGGCCAGGCGCAAGAGTTTGGTGCCACGACGAAAGAGAAAATTACTGGATATGATCATGGTTAAACTCCTTTTGCCAGATCGGATTGCAGCTGCAATTACCGCCCTAGAGCTTGAAGACATAGGCCGAGCCTTTGAAGGCGTCGTCGCCCCAAGCGCCCACTACGACGATCGAGCCGCTGATCGCGGCTAAGCCGCCGAAGAGGTCGCCTGTTGCTCCGTCGCTGGCAATCAGCTTCTGAGTCTGAACCCAATCACCGCCCCGACGCTCGAACACGTATGCCGCGCCCTGGGCGGCTTCACCGTTGATGTTGCTACCTTGCGCTCCCAGGACGATAGTCGAGCCGCTGATCGCGACTGAGACGCCGAAAAGGTCATCAGCCACTCCGTCGCTGGCGGTCAGCCTCTGAGTCTCGATCCAGGATCCGCCGCGGCGCTCGAAGACATGGGCCGCGCCTTGGACGTCATTGCCGCCAATGCTCTCAAACGGCGCTCCCAAGACGATGGTCGAGCCTTCGACCGCAACGGCACCGATCAATCCTCCGCCGCTGGCGGTCAACTTCTGAGCCTGGACCCAGGATCCGCCGTGTCGCTCAAAGACATGGGCCGAGCCTGGGACGTCAAATAGCGTGGTTACGGCGATGGTCGAACCGTCAACCGCCACGGCTTGGCCGAATTGGTCATTCGGGGCACCGTCGCCGGCAGTCAGCTTCTGAGCCTGGACCCAGGATCCGCCGTGGCGCTCGAAGACATAGGCCGAGCCTTGTCCGAAGTTGTCACCAATCCTGTCATTTGGCGCTCCCACGACGATGGTCGAACCGCTGACCGCCACATTGCCGAAGAAGTCTCCCGGCTCTCCGTCGCTGGCGGTCAGCTTCTGAGCTTGGACCCAGGATCCGCCGTAGCGCTCGAAGACATAGGCTGCGCCTTGAGTGGAATTGTCGCCGAAGGCTCCCAAGACGATGGTGGAGCCGCGGATCGCGACTGAACTGCCCACTCCTCCGTCGCTAACTGTCAGCGTTTGAGTCTGGACCCATATGCCGGGCACACCAAGAAGTGGATAGCGTAGGGGCAGACCTATGTGTCTGCCCCGCAGCGGCGCAATTGCCAGACCGGGGCAGACACATAGGTCTGCCCCTAC
>DATCXQ010000261.1:0-18477 GCA_036565725.1 Blastocatellia bacterium | reverse complement strand
CAGGCTGCCGCTCGTGTCCAGTATGAGATGATCCGCGCCTGGTTCTGCTTTCAGGCTCGCTCCCTCCTCACGTTGCCGTAGATAAACTTCCCAGGTAGCGTCCGACAGCCCCTCTTTTCTTGCGGCGCGCTCGGCGAGACGCGAGCGAACAAGTTCCGGCGCAAGGCGACATTCGATGAATCTCCATCGCGCGCCGGCTTCGGCGGCCATCGAACGGGCCGTCGCCAGAGGCCCGGCCTCTCTGAACGTGGCGTCAAGAATCACGCTGCGACCATTCTTTAGCGCTTGGGCGGCGGACTCGATCAGTTTCCGATAAGTGAGCTGATTTGCCTCGACGGTATAAGCTCCTTCGCCATATGCCGCCTGCTTCTTCGCGTCGCCGAAGATCGATTGGCGCGCCGCGTCGGAAGAGAGCGCCTGCAACCCGAGTTCGCCGGCGATGGCGCGCGCCACGGCGGTCTTTCCGGTCCCGGAAAGCCCACCGACGGCGATGAGCGTAGGCGCTTGCAAACGCGACGCGTAGCGACGCGCCAGGTCGAAAAAGTTTTTGGCGCGAGTCGCGGCGTCTTCGCGTTCTTCTTCGCTGAACTCCGCCTCGTTCAACCTGAAGCTCAGCGCCTTGCCGCGCACGTAAGCGCGGTAGCAGCGGTAAAAAGGCAGTAGCGTGAAAAAGTCTTCGTCGCCGGTTCGCCGCTGATAGGCTTCGGCGAAGAAATAGCCGAGGTCGGGCCTGCCGCGAGCGTCCAGGTCCATCGCCAGAAACGCCGCCTCGCTCGCCACGTCGCCGCAGCGGAAGCGGTCGTTGAATTCGATGCAGTCGTAAAAGCATATCGCGCCGTTTGTCACGCAGACGCTCTCGCAGCGCACGTCGCCATGCCCGTCCACGACCCGGCCTTCGAGCGCGCGCCGGTCGAAGAGGCCGGCTTTCGTCTCTATCTCTTCGCTCACCCACGAGCGAATCGCCTCGTAGTCCGTGGCGCTGATCGTGCGGCCGACGAACGGTTCGGTCTGCATGAAATTTTCTTCCCAGTTGTGGCGGATCTCGTCAAGGCTCCCCCACTTCGCGATCTCAGGCCCGCGTGAAGCCGTGCAGTGAAATTCGCAAAGCCGCGCGGCAACTCGATCAATGACATCCTCGGTAACCGTGTTGTTGGCGACCATCTGGTCGAGCATCCGGTCTTCGGGCAGCCGTTTCATCCAGACGCAGTAATCGACAATCTCTCCTGTCCTTCCCGAAAACTGAATGGCGCCGTTGAGATCGATCACCCTGCCGAGGCCGAGGTACGTGTCTGAGCACAGTCTGCGATTCAGCCGTATCTCATCCCCGCATGCCTTCAACCGTTTGTTAGGCGTGGTGTAATCGAGGAAGCCGAAATCTACGGGCTTTTTCAGCTTGATGACGTAGTTGCGGCTCAGCAACAGGACGGAGATGTGCGTCTGCTTCATTTCAATCGGCAGCTCTTCTTCGGGCCAATCCGGCGCGCGGCGCAATCGCTCGACCATTTTCAGCCACCTCGCCAGATCGGTCTTTTCATCCGCGTTGATTGAGGCCATTTGATCACACTCCCTTCGGCGTCATCAAAAGTCGCAAACCCGGCGCCATAAAAATCGTCTGTCCATTTTTGATTGTGAGATTGGCTTGCCAGTTGCAAAACAACATGAATAGGACTTATGGGACTTATAAGATTTGTAAGTCCCATAAGTCCCAAAAGTCCTATTCCTGGGAGGAATGGAAAAATGGAGAGCAAAGCAAAACTTTTCGGGCACGCAGTTCACCCAATCCTGATCGTGTTTCCTTTGGGACTCTTTGCCACTGCCGTGGTCTTCGACGCGATCGGTTGGGCGACAAGCAATGGGAAATGGTTGGAGATATCTTTCCGGATAATCCCCGCCGGCGTCATCGGCGGGATGATCGCGGCGCTATTCGGATTGATTGATTTTCAGGGGATTCCTTGGAACACAAGGGCCAAGAGGATCGGAATATGGCACGGCCTGGGCAACGTCGGAGTCATATTCCTGTTCGGGGCCAGCTGGCTGACGCGTTGGCCCAATCCATCCGACCCCGGCGCGCTGCCGGTAATGCTTTCGTTGGGGGGCGCGGTGTTGATGCTCGTTACCGGATGGTTGGGCGGCGAGTTGGTCGAACGTCTGGGCGTGGGCGTGGATGACGGGGCGAATCTCAACGCGCCTAACTCGCTGACCGGACGCCCGGCGAGAGAGGACCGCGCGCCGGATGAATCTCATTGGGACAGAGTTTAGTCCAAATCTCCGGTATTGTTCATTGTTCATCGTTCATTTTTCATTTGTCATTGCCGGAGCTGCGTCATTCCTCAATGACAAATGAAAAATGAACGATGAACAATGAAAATTTCTGCATCTGGGCTACAAGCCCCCCTTGCGCAACTCTTCGGCCAGGTATTCGCTCGCGCGCCAGGCGACAGACGCGATAGTCAGTGTGCAATTCTTCTCAGGGCAAGAGACGAACGACGCGCCATCGACCACGAAAAGGTTTTTGACCTCGTGCGCCTGATTGAATTTGTTGAGCACGGACGTTTTCGGATCGTCGCCCATCCGCGCCGTGCCGACTTCGTGCGTAGCGTCACCGGGCGGCGGCGGCAAGGCGCGAGTGTATGGAATGACCTCGGCGCCTGCAGCGCGCAGCAACTCTTCGGCGGTGTCGAACATCAGCTCCGCCATCTTCAACTCATTGTCATGCCATTTCGCGTTGAAGCGCAGTTGCGGAATGCCGTAACGATCTTTCAACCCGCCGGGATCAATCTCGCAATAGTTGTCGAAGTAGGGCAGGCATTCGCCGAAGCCGGCCATGGAGACGCGCGTCGGATTGAGGTCGCGCACTTCCTTCTTGAACGACGCGCCGAAGCCATCGACGCGTTTGGCGAAGCCGGGGTACGCGCCGGAGCCGCTGCCGGGCTGATATTGCCAACCGCGCAGAACCGGGACTTTGCGCCCGCCTTTTATATTCGTATGGCGCGGAATGTATATATGGCCGCCGCCCGCGCCGTCGTCGTTGAAGACTTCGCCGCCTTTCAAATCCGTCAGCCACCCGCCGATCATCCCGGCCTTGAAATTGTCCATCAGGAAATGGCCCAGGACGCCGGACGAGTTGGCCAGGCCGTTTTCGTGATGGCGCGTTTTGGAGTTGAGCAGGATACGCGTCGATTCCATTGCGCCTGCGCCTAGCGCGACCACTTTCGCGTGGGCTTCATATGTCCTCTTGTTTTTTGTATCTATGAATTCGACGCCGCGCGCCTTGCCGGTCTTCGGATCGAGCAGGACGCGGTGGACCGCCGCGCCGGTGCGCAGGGTGAAATTCTTGCGCCCGATCAGTTTCGGGATGATCGTGTCGAGCGTAGAAAACCGCGACGCCGTCTGGCATCCGTAATCGCAATTGCCGCAGTAGTGGCAGGCCGAACGCCCGTCGCGATTGCGCAGAATGATCGCTTTGCGAATCGGAATTACTGGGATGCCGACCTTTTTGCCGCCCTTGATCAGATGGGCTTCGCCGCAGCGCGGCGGCGGGGTCGGCGCGTGATAATTGCCGTCCGGCGTGACGGCCAGGTTTTCGCGCGTGCCGAACACGCCCATCAGGTCTTCGGCCTTGTCGTAATAGGGCGCGAGGTCTTGATAAGAGATGGGCCAGTCCTCGCCCGCGCCGTCCTGCATCGATTTCGGCTTGAAGTCCCACTCTGACATCCGCAGAGAGACGCGCGCCCAGGTGTTGGTCCGCCCGCCGACGGCATGAATGCGCGTCCAGTGAAAGTCGGTTCCCGTAGCGAGAGCGTAACGATCGATGCGCGGATGGACATAGAGATGCTCGGTATAGGCGCTGACCTTCCACAGCCCCTCGTATTGGCCCGGCTTGCCCAGACCGCGAAACGGCATCTCGTAAGGCCACGAATGCTCGGTGTGAAAGATCGTGTTGCGGTCCCACTTCGGGCCTATTTCTAGCAGCAGGACGTTGAGGCCTTTGTTGACCAGAACATGCGCGGCGATGCCGCCGGCCGCGCCTGAACCAACGATTATCGCGTCGTAGATGATTTTCTTTTGTGTCATCTCTCTGCCGTGCGTCTATTCAGTTGTGTTGTTTGGAAAATAATAGGGACAGACAGAATAGCATAGCCTTCCCGTCTGTCCCAGAGTTTTTACGCCGGCGCTCAGGCCGGACAGTTAAAAGGTCAGCTTGAGTCCGAGTTGAATCTGCCGGGGCGGCGCCGCGCTGTTGATCCTTCCGAAATCGCCGCTGTTCGCGTCAACGTTCGGATTATTCAGGTTGACAATATTCCAGGCGTTGAAGAAATCACCCTGGAATTGCAATCTCACTTTCTCGGTCAGGGCGAAGCGCTTGCGAAGGGAAAGATCCCACAAGTGCCGGCCCGGACCTTCGATTACGCCGACACCCGCAAGTCCCCGGCGATCGATGGCAGGGTTCGAAAACGCATCGGTGTTGAACCACTCTTCGATCGTCTTGGGGTAGTCGAGCCCTTGCCCCGTGGTGGTGGCGCGCCGCGTTCCGATGGAACTGTTGCCGTTCGGCGTCAACAACGCTCCCGACTGCAAGCGTGTGATGCCGCTCAGTTCCCAGCCGCCGAGCGTGTTCTGCAGGAAAGAGTTCGACTTTCGGAAGAACGGCAGGCGGTAGGTGTAGGTGGTGACGAAGACGTGGCGCCGATCGAAGTTCGCCGGCCCGTAGTTGAATTGGCGGGCGAAGGGGTCGTCGCCGTTTTGGATGTTATCGCCATTACCGCTCGTGTCGGCCAGCACCTTCGACCACGTGTAGCTGACCGTCATGGTCAGATCGCCTTTCCGCTTCGCGGCGTAAAGCTGCAACGCGTTGTAGTTCGAGACCGAATCGCTCAGGCGCATGCGAATGGCCGAGTAGCCTTTGAACGGGCGAATGCTATTGATAGAAGGTCGTTGCCCCTCTGGCACCGCCGCGTTGGCGCGGAGCGCGTCGAAAGTCGGCGCATTAATATCCGGTTGCCGCAGTAGATGGCGGCCCTGATTGCCGACGTAGGCGATTTCGCCGAAGATCCCCCACGACAATTCGCGTTGCACGCTGAGGCTGTAGCTCATTGTGTAAGGCAGCTCCAGATTCGGAGCTATCGTTTGGATTTCGCCGAACGGGGCTAGCGCCGAAGCGGCCCCGCCGCGAATGTTCGACAGGTTGCCGTTCTCGAACTGCGCGCTGTCGGTGAACGGCGGGATGTTAACTGACGAGAAGATGATGTTGCCCTCGGGCTTGTCGTAGAAGATGCCGAAGCCTCCGCGAATCGCCGTCTTGCTGTCGCCGGTTGGCGAATACGCAAAACCGATTCGAGGCATGAACAGGCTCTGCGAGTCATACAGCCCGCGCGGGGCGCCGGTTGGCACGAGGAGCACGGCCGGGTCTTGGCCGTTGGGGACGCGTCCTAGTTCGTCCTGCGGCACGCCATTGCCGGCGATGATCAGGCCGTTGAAGCGATTGCCCCCCTTGCTGATGTCAATCGTCCCGTTGGCATTGACCGTCACCGTTTTTGACGGATCGTACAGCGCCGGGTCGAAGTTGACGATGTTGTTGGCTTGCGTGTAGGTCGGGCTGGTGTACGCGTAGCGCACGCCGAGTTCGAGGTTCAGTTTGCGGCTGAAGCGCCAGCTATCGTTGACGTAAGCCTCTGTCTGCGAGAAACGGAAGAATCCGATCGGGTCAATGCTGGCTTCGCTGTAGGTGCGGAAGTTGCCCAGCAGCGCATCGGCGAAGGCATTCCTCGTCGTAATCGAATTGCCAGTCGCATTGAAAGTGACGTTGCCGGTGTAGAGCGAGCGGCCGTTCTGATCCTTGCGGTTGCGGATGATTTGCGCGCCGGTCTTGAGGGTATGCGCTCCATGCACCCAGGAAAGGTTGTCGCTGAACGCGATGTCGGTAGTCGGCGAAAGCAGCGAGGCCGACGCGCCGTTGAAAGTGGCGAAGCCGGCGACGTTCACGTTCGGAATACTCTCTTCAAATCGTCCGCCACCCGTGAAGAGTTGCTGGTAAGTAAGCCCGTAGGTCGAACGTTTCCAGGCGTCGCCGACCGGCGGGATGCGCTGGCCGTTCCAGGAGGCGTTGATCTTCGCTTCGTTGATCAGGTTCGGCGTAATCATCCAGGTATGCCCGACCTGATAGCTGGGACTCGGGCGCCGGCGTTCGGTGGGAATCGTGGGCAGTTGCGAGTCAATAAAGGTGCCGAAGGGCGCGATCAAAACGTAATCGTCGTGCAGGTAGCGCCCATAGATCGAGTGGCGTTCGTTGAAGCGATAGTCCAGGCGAAGAATATCCTGGCGGACATCGAACGGATTCGGCTCCTGATAGACCGCGTTGTTACCCGTCGGCGTATCCGCATAGGCGACGGCGCGGCCTTCCATGGCAGTGTAGATACTGGCGAGGGCTTTGCCGTCGGCGGTGATCCGGTTCGCCGGAATGATGTTGCCCGTGAAACATCCCGTGCGGACGGCCGGGGTCGTGATCACGCCGCTCGTGATGGTCGGCCCCACACAGGTATTGAGGGGCCTGGATGGATCGCGTATCACGCCGTCGTCGGCCGTTCCGACAATGCCGTCAGGGCCGCGCAAGCGGAATGAGAAGTCACCGTTGCGCTCGGCGCGCGTCGGGATCGTGCGCGCGGTCGAAGCGGTGAAGCGGCGGATTTTTTTCCATTCCATGCCGCCGAAGAAGAAGAACTTGTCTTTGATGATCGGCCCGCCGAAGCTCCAGCCGAAATTGTTATAGCGCAACGAAGGTTTCGGGATTTCGACCGTTCGCGCCTTGTTAAAGAAATTGTTGGCGTCCAGCTTGTCGTTGCGCAGGAATTCAAAGACGCTGCCGTGGAACTGGTTTCCGCCGCTTCGCGTCACGACGTTGATAGAGGCTCCCGAATTGCGCCCGTACTCCGACGAGAAGTTCGAGGTCTGAACCTTGACTTCCTGAATGAAGTCAATGCCGACATTGTTAATCTGACTGTTATTGCTCCCCGAGTCCAGGTTGAAGCCGCCGTCAACGGTGAGCAGATTGGTGTTGCCGCGATTGCCGTTAATCGGCTGGTTCACTCCCAGATCGGTCATGAGCGCCACCGGGTCATCAGTCAGCAGCGGCGCGCCAGGAATGAGCGTCGTCAATTGAAGGTAGTTGCGCCCGTTGAGCGCCAACTCCTGCACTTGCGCCCGGTCAATCACGCGCGCGACCTCGCCGGAGGTCGAATTGACCGTCTCACCAGTGGATGCTATTACCTCGACGGATTCGGTGACCTCGCCGGCTTCCAGGGCGAAGTCCACGGTCAAGCGTCCGTCGGCGACAAGGTTATAGCCGGTCTTCGTAGCTTTTTTGAATCCTCGATGCTCGATCGTGACGCTGTAATTGCCGACCGGCAGATTGGTCGCGACGTAAAAGCCGTTCGGATCGGTCGTCGCGCTGCGAGGTTGCTGGGTCGCTTCGTTGGTTATCTTCACGGTCACGCCGGGGACCGCCGCGCCGCTAGCGTCGGTGACGGCGCCGGAGATGCGCCCGGTGATGGTTTGCGCCAGCAGGCTGCTACTGAAGCCGCTACAGATAAGGGCTAGAAGCGCCGCCGCGGTGATGATAATTCTGCGGTTCATTGCATTCCTCCGATGTTGGGGGTGTTGGGCCAATAGTTGTGGACGAGCGTCAGGAAATGGGCTTCCACAACCCGACGACGCTCCGGGCGAAAGATCATCCCAACTTGCCTAGCAAAGCGCACACGAATGTCAGGCAAGCTATCGAGCTTGCGTTCTTGATCAGTAGTTTGTTCGGGTTTTTCTATTAAACCGGAGCCAGAACGGTCTTGGCGTCGCGCTGCTGTTCAAGCTCGCGCGCCGCATGAACAGTCATCTCGACGCGGTAAGCCGCCGCCAAGGTCGCGATCCACGGCACGGCCTGCCAGCAAAGGTTCATGAAGACCGAATAGGAGTCGCTTACCTGTTGGCCTTCGGTCAGAGACATTCTCTGACCAGCCTGAAGGAGAACCAGCGCGCCGCGCAGCAAGGTGTAAAGAGTCAGAAAGCGCAGGGCGACCGCCAATTTTCCACCGCCCATCTGCATCGCCATCCGGTGTGTCGCCAGGCTGGCGGCGGCGCAGAGTGAGAGCAGCGTCAAACCGCTCAGTTGCAGCCAGCGGCTCACCGCGTAAAGCGAGCGCGCCTCGCTCAAGCCTTCGCGGAAAACCATCAGCGTGAGGAGCAAACCCAGAATGCCGGCGATCGCGGCGTAATCGCGCTTCTCCAGGGCGAAGCCCAGTCCGACCTCATGATAAGCCCACCACATGGCCAGCAGGCCGAAGAGCAGAAAGGCGTTGGCAGGCACAATCGCCAGATGCTGCAGCAATCCCCACAACGGATCGCGCGTGTAGCCGGGCCAGATCAAGTTAAACAGCGAGCTTTCAACAACCATTCTGACGATCGAGACGCCGGCGTTGCCGGCTAGCGCCAACCACGCCAGGCGCAACCAGCGCGTCTGCCGGTACTCCGCAGCTATCTCCAGGTTGAGCCACAGCGCAAGTCCGTAAGCGAGACACAAAAAACCTGTCTTTATCACGCTTTGAGGCTGCCACATGCGCGGCGTCAGTCCCGCCCACCAGGGCAAATGCGCGGCCAGATAGGCGCAGAGGTTGAGCGCCAACCCATACCAGACAACTTTCGGTGTAATGCGTGACGCGATCATTGAAATAGTGATTGGTGTTTGGTGGTTAGTGGTTTGTGGTTTGTGGTTAGCGCATTGCCATTTATTGCCAACCACCAACCACCAGCCACCAACCACTGTTTTCAGGACTGCCCTCTCTCCCAAACCAGCCGCGCGCCGGTTTCGCCGCACATCACGGCTGCGATCGTTTTCAAACTCGTCAGAAACGACGGCCAGTTGTCTTCGGTTACGCGTTCGAGGGAGCGGGCGGGCGAAACTTGCGCGGCCGCGCGTAGAGCCTTGGTCGCCGTTTGCGAGCCGCACATCGGCGCCATCACCGCCGCCAGCGCGTCAAGTCTTTGCTGAATCGCGCGGAGGGGCCGTTCCCGCTTCGCCGCCTCCGCCTCGTTGATTTTAGCGAAGACGGCGCGCAACCCGGCGTTCAACCGCCGGTCCTGGAGAGCGAAGGCGGCGCGCATCCCCGCTCCGCTCACGGTTAGCGCCCGCGTCGCAGTCGCCATGCGCTCGTTAAACTCCCAGCAACTCAGACAGCCGATGAGGTGCGCCTCGATGCGGTCGCGCCTCTCGTCGTCAATCCGCCCTTCGATGTAATCAGTCCACTCTTCTTCGGAAAATAAGTGCGTCATATCTCATCCCAAGCTAGTTGAATCGCCGCGCCGCCGCAGGCATCGAAGCTTTGATAATCGGGGCGAGTTTCTTCTTGGCGTTGAAGATCCGCCATTTGACCGTGCCGATCGGAATGGCGAGCGTCACAGCCAGCTCTTCGTAACTCAGTTCTTCGACGAACCGGAGAATGATGATGTCGCGCTCCGCCGGGTCGAGATAACTCACCCATTCGACGAAGTCCGACGACCCGGCCACTTCCATCTCAGTCATCAACATTTCCGCCAGTTCATCGTCGAGCGGCTCCATCTCGGCGACGCGTTTGCGCGTCTGCCGCCGCCGCCAGAAGCGCGCCAACTCGTTTTTCGCCACCTTGAACAGCCACCCGTTGAAGAACTCCTTCTCGCGCACCTCGCCGGCGCGCTGATAGACGATAACCATTACGTCCTGCGCCAGTTCTTCCGCCTCTCCCACTTCCATTCCACGCAGCAGAAAGTATCGGCGCACGCGCGGATAGATGGCCTCGAACAGCGCGCAGAAGTCCTCTTCCGCGCCCGTCAGCAGGAAATTCTCGATGGCATGCCTGTCGTCCAAAGCTTTCTCGTTCCGGATTAGAGATTAAAGTTCAAGCGAGGCCACTCTCTATTAAAGATGCCTCGACCATTGCGTTTTGTTTGGCGGGCGAAGATTTTTTTTCGGAGGCGCCATTCTCAATTCTCGATTTTCAACTCTCCATTCTTTGGCAGGTAGATGTTTGTGCGTCTTCGCTCGGAAAGGCGCCAGCGCACGCCTGACATTGCTGAGTGAGAGTTATCTGTCCCCTGCCCGAAAATGGAGAGTTGAAAATCGAGAATTGAGAATACGGGTGTTCGGTTACTGATGACCTCTCGATGTTTTGACGATTTTGGTCAGCAGACTGAACAATTCCTGATTGTCGGAGTTCATCGAATCGAACGCTTTTTCATCCATGAATTCGCCGTCGCGTAAGAGTTGCAACCAGAATTCGACTCTAGAGCTTTTTTGCAGCGCCGCGCTCATTTCGTGAATGAAGCCGCCTTTGCCTTCGGCCTCCTGCGCGGCTTTGACGTGCGCTCCGAGGTCGGTTCCGTCAGCGAGCAACCGCTTGCTGATAACAAACTCTTTCCTGACTTCGGTCAGATACTTGTACAATCTCACTGCGCGCAGAGCGAACTTGTAAGATTTTTCGAGAATTATGTTTTCTCCCATCGGCCGCGACCTCTTTGGCGTCTATTTCAACTGCTCCTTCAAAACTTTGAGCTGTTCCGCTTGCGGGTGTTCTTTGTAGAACGGGTCGAGCGGGTAACAGCCCGAGACCAGGCCGTTGCGCGGCCCGGTGGTGCAGTCGCTGAACGTGCGGCACAGTCGCTTCGTTTGGAGCCGGGCGCCTTTGATCACGTCCAGCGGCAGATCGTGGTAGGCCAGGACCATCCGCCCCAGACCGACGAAATCTACTTTTCCGGCGCGGACGTAAAACTGTCCGACGTTCGGGAGCCAATCCTGCAAATAGGTGTAGCCCGATCCGACTACGCACATCTGCGGATAGCGCGCCTTCAATTCGCTGGTGACTTCGATCTGGCGCGCGACGCCGGCGAGCGGGTCTTCCGGCGGCGCGTAGCCGTCCGACGGCGGGAAGAGCGCGGGGCGCTGAATGTGCGGGTTGTAATAGGGGCTGCCAGCCGAAACGCAAACGAGTTTGATCTTCAACTCGTCAAGCTGGTCGAAGAATTGAAACGTCTCGGCCAGATTGACCTTCAGCGGGTCTTCGGCGTCGCCGCCGAACGCATGTGGATAAAAGCCGTCGTGACCTTCTGGGACGCCGCGCCTGTCGTCGCCCATCTTGAACGGCAGGAAATCGAAAGCGCTCAGCCGCACGCCGATCATCAGGCTCGGCGCGTCGCGGCGCACGCCGGCCACAATCTCACGCAAAAATCGAGTGCGGTTTTCAAACGGGCCGCCGTATCGGCCCTCGCGCGTGGTGGCGCTCAGAAATTCGTGGCCCAGATAGCCGTGGCAGTGCTTCAAGTCGACGAAGGCGAAGCCGGCGGCCTCGGCCCGCGCGGCGGCCTTCACGAAATCGCCGATCAGATCATCGATCTCCGAGTCGGTCAGACACGGAGACCCGGGCTGGATGTTGAATTTGCGGTCCAGGATCGGGTGGTGGTAAAGGATCTGCGGTTCTAGCCTCTTTTTGTCGTTAGGCCGTGCGAAGCGCCCCGAGTGCGTGAGCTGTAACCCGACGAGCAGGTCGTCGCTCGACCCGCATCTCTCTTCATGCGCCGCGATCAGAACCTTTCGCAGATTTTCGAGATCGGCCGTCGTGCCGTCCGAGGACATCAACTGGTTGGGGTTCGCGCGCCCGTCGTGTCGGACGGCCACCGCTTCGCCACCCCAGATCAATTTCGCCCCGCTCTCGCCGAAATTTTTCCAGCGGCGGACGGTCAACTCTGACGGCTTGCCGTCTTCCGTCCCGTCCCAGCCTTCCATCGGCAGGATGCAGAAGCGATTGCCGATCTTGAAGCCGTCGAGTTGATAAGGCCGGCCCAAAGGCGAATCCGGCCCGTGTTGAAGCTCGCGGTCGAATTGGAGATTGACGCCGACCGTCTCGACGTAGTTCGCGAAACCGTCGGCGGTTTTAAGTGAAGCGATGCGTTTGTAATTAGACATATGCGGCCTAATCGCGTGACTGCAAGGTCGCGCGAGAATTGGTCTCTATCTGTTCGGGTGATTGTGTCAGCGATGAATCCGGCGCCGCCGATCGCGGCGCGCGGAGTATAGCCTACAGCTTTTCCCGAATACAAAGGCCGAGGCTAAGCCACCGCAGCCACCGCAGACGGAGAGAAAGAGAGAGGGAGGGACGAAGAGACCGTATCGCCGCTTTTCCCTTCTGTCTCCGTGTCTCCGTGTCTGCGGTGGCAGTATTATTGTCCCAGTTTGGATTTATACTGGACGCAGTTCGATCGTGTTGCCGTCAGGGTCGCGGACGAAGAGTTGCGGATTGCCGGCGCGCCCGCTGCCGTAACTGATCGTGACGCCCATCTCGCGCAGTTCTCGTTCGGACGCCTGAACGTCGGGAACGCTGAGCGCGATGTGGCGGTCGTGGCGCGGCGGGTCGGCGTGGCCGGGCATGTCGGCGACGCTCATCAGGTGAAGCTGCTGCCCGGCGCCCAAATCGTACCAGCGTCCGGGGAAACCCAGATCGGGACGCGGCAGGGCTTTCAACCCTAGCGTTTCTTCGTAAAAGCGGGCCGCGCGTTCGACGTCGGTGACTAGAAATCCGGCGTGATGAAAGCCGGTGACGGTGATCGGCATATTGTTCTCCGTTTGTGTGATTACTCGTCGTGATTGTGCAATCTCGGTTCTCAAATCTCAAACCCAGAACTCTCGAGGAAGGAAAAAAATGACCACAGAGATCGGATTCGGCGTCGCCGGTTGCGGAATGATCGGCAAGGTTCAGGCCGAGGCCATCGCCTCGATTCCGGGCGCGCGTCTGCTCGCCGTGTACGCCCGCGACGAAAGGCGCGTGGCCGAATTCGCCGCGAAGTTCGGCGCGGCCGGCTATACCGATTACGACCGATTCCTCGGTCATCCTGGATTGCGGATCGTCAACGTCTGCACGCCGAGCGGGTTGCACGCGGAACAGGGCATAGCCGCCGCGCGAGCGGGCAAACACGTCCTGGTCGAAAAGCCGATTGACGCCACGCTCGAGAAAGCCGACGCGTTGATCGAAGCCTGTGACCGCGGCGGCGTCAAACTCGGCGTGATCTTTCAATCGCGCTTTCTGCCCTCCGCGCAAAGGATCAAACGCGCGATTGACGAAGGGCGGTTGGGGCGGCTGATGATCGGCGACGCTTACGTGAAGTGGTACCGCGCGCCTGAATATTACGCCGGCTCATGGCATGGCACGACGGCGATGGACGGCGGCGGCGCGTTGATCAACCAGGCGATCCACACCGTTGACTTGCTGCGATGGATGATGGGGCCGGTTGAGGCCGCGTTCGCGATGAAAGCCGCGCTGCGCTACCCGCAGATCGAGAGCGAAGACACGCTGGTCGCGAGCCTGCGATTTCGGAACGGCGCGCTCGGCGTGATCGAGGCCGCGACCTCGGCGAAGCCGGGCTTCAAACGCCGCCTGGAAATCTCTGGCGAGCGCGGCACAATAATTTTGGACGGCGACGCGATCAGTTGTTGGGCGATTGACGGGGAGGCCGCAGAGGCCGGCGGCGGCGAGCAGATCACAGACGGCTCAGCCGACCCGGCTGCGATTTCAAACGAAGGCCACCGACGCCAGATCGAAGACATGATGAGGGCGGTGATCGAAGACCGCGCGCCGATGATCGATGGGAGAGAGGGAAGGAAGTCGTTGGAGGTCGTGATCGCGCTTTATGAATCGGCTGTTTCAGGGCGGCTAATTAGAGTTTGAAATATCCGCGACATTCATCGCCCTGTCACGCCTCCGGCCTCAGTTCTCGCTACTCGCGCGCGACCGCTCAACCACTATCAAACTTCCCACAGCGAAGTTTCCGATTTGCGAGCTTGACACTCCTGGAGGCCGTTTTTATAATTCGCCCTGCTTTTTTGCAATCATAATCAAATACAAACAGATCTAATATCGAATAGACGCTTTGCAGCGCAGGGGGATTTGTGATCAAACTTGACATCATTAACAACGTCGCGGAAAAAACCGGCGTTCCGAAAATGAAGGCCGAGGTCGCCGTCGAAGCTCTTTTCGAAGCCATGAAAGAGGCCATGAAACGAGGCGAGCGCATCGAGCTTCGCGGGTTCGGGGTCTTCGTGGTTAAGCCGCGCAAGCGCGGCATAGGCCGCAATCCCCGCACCGGCACACAAGTGGCCATTCCTGAAGGCAAAACCATTCGATTCAAGCCGGGCAAGGAATTGCAATCATAATTCAAGCCTCCAATTTCACTTTCACTCCTTGACTGAATCGGCGGCTGCGGGAAGTCCGTAGCCGCCTTTTTGTTCCATATGTGATGAATAGCCACAGAGGTCACAGAGAACACAGAGAAATCATTGAATTCCCTCTGTGTTCTCTGTGACCTTTGTGGCTAACTGTCTTCATACATTTAAAACTTGGTATTGGGCGCCTTTTGGAGCCACGGCTCATCGGGTCCTGGCGGAGGCTTTTCAGGCTCCGGCACGGGATAATCCGGCAGGTCGCCCGGCTTGGGCACAGGGTAATCGGGCGGGAGCGGGACAGGCGGCTCAGGTTGCGGAACCGGGTAATCCGGCTCTGGGGGAGTTGTTTCAGGATCTCCGTTCATTCGTTCCCTCCTTTTAGCGGGACAAGCCTCAGGATGCGGTCATCATTGGCTGCCGGATTGCCACGACCATCTCGGTTAGAGGTCGAGAAGTAGATCGCGCCGTTAGGCCCCTCGGCCACCTCGCGGATGCGCCCATACCGGCCTTGCAACAAGGACTCTTGATTTACAACGCGCCTGCCATCGAGCTTTACGCGGATCACGCGCTCGCCCCTCAGATTGCCGAAGAAGAAATCGCCGCGAAATTGCGGGAACGCCGCGCCGCGATAGAAGAGCGCGCTCGCGGGGGCGACCGCCGGAGTGTATTCGAGCAACGGCTCGACCATGCCTTCTTTCGTTTGCGCGTGATGAATCACCGGCCAACCGTAGTTCTTGCCGCGCTCGACGACGTTGACTTCGTCGCCGCCGCGTGGGCCGTCGAAGCCCGACGGCCCATGCTCGGTCTGGAACTGAGCGTCCGTACCAGGCTGCCATGCGACGCCCTGCGCGTTGCGGTGTCCGTAAGACCAGATTTCGGGGCGCGCGTTCGGCTGCCCGACGAAGGGATTGTCCGGCGGGACGCCGCCGTCGTCGTTCAGCCGCAACGTCTTGCCAGCGAGCGAATCCAGTCGCTGCGCCAACTCCCGCTCGGTCGCGTCGCCCGTAGTGATGTAGAGCTTGCCGTCGGGGCCGAACCGCGTCCGCGTCCCCGCGTGGTAACGCGCCGCCGGAATGTCCTCGATGATGACCTGCGGCTCGTCGAGCGCGCCCGCGATCTCGCGGAATCGGACTACGCGCACGCGTTGGCCTTCGCCGCGATAGGCGTAAGCCAGATAGAGGTAATGATTGCTCGCGTATTGCGGGTGCAGCGTCAAATCCATCAAGCCGCTTTCCTCGGCCGACTCGACTTCACGAATAGTCGCAACCGGCTCGGGACGCAGCCTGCCCTGTTCAATCACACGCACACGCCCAGGGCGTTCGGTGACGAAGACGCGCTCGTCGGGGGCAAAGGCGATGGCCCACGGGACCTCCAGATTGGCGGCGACCGTCTCGACTCGGAATTGCACAGTCTGCCCATTTTCCACACGCGCGGCGCCTATCTCGCCTTCGCCGCGCCCCGGCGGCGGCGATCCGCAGCCGGGGCAAAACAGCGCCAGGAAAAACAGAATTGAGAACAACATTTCTCGCATTTCACATCCCCCTGATCAGTCGTGACCATCGCCGATTAGCGGTAATAGTAATATTAGTCTTTGTATTTGCGCTTTTTGTACTTGTAAACGCCATAGCCGGCGCCGAAGCCGGCGCCGGCCCCGATGAGCCCGCCTTTCCTCCCGCCAATCAACGCGCCACCAATCGCGCCAATGGCCGTTCCGACGGCGATGTGTTTGGTCTTGCTCGGACAACGATGGCGCTGGTAACGCCATTGCGCGTCGGCGGCCGGCGCCATCGCGGTAATCAGAAACATGACCGCGAGCAATATCGCCCCGAGCTTTTTCAGCCCGATGTTTCTCTTGTTGATTGAATAAAGCATTGTCTAACTCCTCCTCCGAAGAAGCGGGGCGGACTTAAGTCTGCCCATTAGTCCACCACATTTCACAGCCGCTAACCGCGCCGCTTGAAAAATTGTACGGCGCGCTCATGTTTCTCGGCCGCCTCGCGCGTATCGAATGTGCCCAGGTTCCGGCGCCTGCCTGTCCTCGGGTCTTTCTTGCGCGAGTAGAGCCGATATTTGCCTGACTTGAGCCTCCTAATCACCACCGCCTCCCGAAATTCAGCGTCAAAATTTAGACACAATCCTCTGGCAAGCCGAGGGCCGTGGCCATTGTGAGGAGCCAAACTCTATGTGCGCTCGGCCTAAATCCTTTTGCTAATTAAACATGTATAAAAGCCCTGCCCTATTTAGGTTTTCGTTAATTGGGCGCTCTAGCGTACCGACCGATTGAAAGGCTCGGACATATGATCTTGGGGTGAAATAGTTTTGATCAACGACGGTGTTATCGCGCTTATAGGCGCGTAGCCGATGCGCTCATTGAAAAGATCGGGCAGAGAGCTTATGACAGTGCGCCTTTAACGGGCATAAGCCTTGCTGCCCACTCCGGCGATCCCGAACAACGAGAGTAAGTCACGTACTGATCTGTACTCCCCATATGGAGAGTAGGGCTTGCCGGTTTGGATTGAACGCGTCGCCGGGATAGTCGCATTGATGATGCTTTTCGGTCTGGCGGGGGGCGCTGTCAGGACGCAAGACCCGTCGCGCATGAAAAGCGCGGCCGATACGAACATCATTACGGATCGCCTCACTGGCAAAGATTTGCGGCGTTGGGAGGCGATCAAACGCATCGTCTTTGCAAAAGACATCGAAGGCCAGCCATTGCACCCGACGCTGCGAGGTCTGTGGGAAAAACTCGAGCGGAGCGGCCACGTCATCTACATCGAAATGCGCGGCATGGGACGCGCAATTTCCAACACCGCCGGCGTTTTTCACATTGAACGACTCGACCCCGAAGGAGTGAGGCACGTGGCGATCATCAGGCTCTACCCGGAGACTATTGACCGAGCTTACATCGGACCCGCCGCCTCCGCGGAGGGTTTTATCCCCTTTAATGGACTCAGCAAGGAAGAACGTTACGCCGAAGTGCTCGGACATGAGATGGCGCATGCGGTTCACATTTTGAGCGACCCGGCGCGCGCGCGAATGGTTAAAGAGGTGGTTCAAGAGACCAATGAATTGTTTCTTTCGTACGGCAGGCAATACGGATTCGCGAACATCGGCCCGGAATTGCAGCGGCGCCTGAGCCTACGAGACGCGTTCCTGAAGGAATTGGAAGAGCCGGCCGAAGCGGCCGAGAGGCTGGTTTGGAAAGAGATCCTGTGGAGCCACGAGGCGAGAAACGGAAAATAGATAGCAATGGCGCTTGCATCCAATAACCACAAACCGCTGGAGGCTTCTTGTCATCATCCCGTAACAGTCGGACCGTGACGCCACGGACACGACTGCCGGGGACAAATAATTACACAACTTCGCCTGGCGCGCTTGAAGCTACGTCAGGCTTTTCATCTCAAGGAGAAAACAACATGGCAATGCAAACTGATCCTGTTTGTGGAATGCAGGTAGACGAACAGAAGGCTACCGCGAAGTCCCAATTTCAAGGCCAGAACTACTACTTCTGCTCGGACGAGTGCAAGCGGAAGTTCGATCAACAACCGCAGCAATTCGCCTCCAAGGCCGGCAGGGCAGGCGGCGGGCAAGGCGGACAAGGCGGCGGCCAGGCGCAGGGCGGCGGCAGTAAACGCTGATGACGCCTTTGGGACTTAACTCAGATAACTGAAGAGCCGGAGCGCGACGCTTCACGAAAGTGATCGCGCGCCCCGGCTCCCCCTTTTTGGCGCTAAAAAAGAGCGCATACGAAGTCCTCGACTCTGAGGAAATGGTTGGACCGGTCGAATTCCTGTCTCATTTATAGTTCAACGCCTCTACCGCGTCCTGTCCCGCTGCCCGCAGCGCCGGATAGATCGCGCCCATCAAGCCGCTCGCCAAACCGCCGAGCGCCGCGCAGAGCGTATAGCCGATCTCGATTTCTATTTTCAGCCCAGCCCATGAGGCGAGCGCCGGCCGCGCAAGCAGCGATATAATTAGTCCGCCGGCCACGCCCATCGCGCTGACTAGCATTGACTCTTTGATGAAGACCATCGCGATGAATCGTTTTGAAGCGCCGAGCGCTTTCAGAATGCCGATCTGTCGCGTGCGCTCGGTCACCGTCGTATATGTCGTCAATAGGATGATCAGGAGGCTGATCGCCGTCGCCAGGGCCGCCACCGCGTCGAGGAAGACGTTGAACGCCGCGAAGCCGTTCGCAAACAGGACCGGCAAGTCACGCGTGAAGATGACGCGGGAATCGGGCAGGCGCT
>DATCXQ010000246.1:0-4992 GCA_036565725.1 Blastocatellia bacterium | reverse complement strand
AGTAGAACTTCACCGGCGTCGAGGCGCCGAGCGCGAGCCCGATATTCGAGCCGCTGCGTTGCGCGTTCGCGCCGTAGTTCTCGTCCCAGCCGTCGTTGAGCGCCGCCTTGTACTCCCAGGCGCCCGCCGGAACCGTGAATGTCCCCTGCCACACCTGATCGTCGGCGTCGAATGTCAGGCGCGCCGCCGAGCACGCCGGTTCCCAGTCGCCGCACGAATTGTTCGTGATCTCGCTCTCCAGGCTTCCCGGTATCGTCACGCTCGTTGGGGTCGGTGTGTCGGAAGCGCGTGTTCGCGTTAAAGCAAAGGACAGGGCCAACGCTATGCACAGGGCGATCAGCGCGGCCGAAATCAGGCGTAGGGTTCTGCGTTTCTGAGTTCTCATAGGATCCTCCTGACTGATGCGTTACTCGAGTCCCTTGCGAGGCGCGGGGATGAATGCAGTGCGCCGCATTATTGAATCTTCCGCAGCGCGATGTAATAGAGGGTCGCCCTTCTCCAGCGCCTCCTTCTATTACTCACCCCCGGGAGAATAGTGGCGCGGACTTATGGTCTTTGAAAAAAAATGCAACGACCTTTTTTCTGGTCGCGGCAGCGACAGTTGATTTTGCAGATCGGCGTCAACCGTCGCTCGAGCGACTAAAACCACTATGCGACCGATCTCCCTGATTTGAAACCTTGTCATTACCCAAATTTTTGCGCGTTTCTTCGTCGCGTAGCGACGATTGATCTTCCTTACCCCGCAAGGACATGAGTCTCCTGCATCGGCTGCTCACGCTCAATCGTCGCTACGCGACGCGAGGGTGTCTTGACGAGCTTTCCGTACGTTAAAACGCACGGCTAAACTCAGTCCGTCGCTACGCGACGAAGAAGTGAGCGCATTTCGCGCAAAAATTTGGGTAATGACAAGGCTTTGAAAAGCCGGGCTAGAATCAACCGTCGCTGCCGCGACGAAGAGGTGTTGTTGCATTTATTCTTCAAAGACCATTAGTCTGCGCGGCCCGAGGATATGACGCTGGCGCAGACTAAAGTCCGCGCCATGGTTAAGATCGATTCCGCCCATTTCTTAACCGTGTATTTGGGCTGGCAGGACGATCAGTTTTCATGCCTGCTTCTTGACCTCAACCAACCAGGCGATGTGGTTCAGGTCGTTGAACACGACACGGTCGGGGTTGATTCCACACTCACTGAGGTTTGATAACATGCTCTCTCGCGTCCACCTTACGGACCAAAAACCTTCCGCAGTCGCCACAAATCGCGATCCGGGGGTCGTCACGACATTTTGCCCCGTATTCTCGTAGAAATCGACCTGCGCCGCTTCCGCCTCCGGCGTGTCCTTGTATATGGTGAGAAACATGGAGCCGCCGATTTTCATGGCCCGATAGAAATGAGACACTACGCGAATGAACTGCGGGTTCCGATCGAGATAAGCGTCGCTGTAAAGAACGAGGTCGTCTGATTGGTCCCTTAAGTTGCCCGGCGTAAAATACAAGCAGAGGACAACATCATAGAACTCGTCATCGAGCTCAGCCTCCGCCACGTCGCCAACGAAGATCCGCGCATGGTCTATGTTCTCTTTTCGCCATTGGTCTTGCGCGGTCTCGGCCATCGCGGGCGATATTTCAAAGCCGTGATACAGAAGAGAAACCGGGGCCAACATCACGGCATGATATCCATTGCCGCACCCGATGTCCGCAATTTTGTAAGGGCCGGGCTGGAGTCGCTCGCCGAGTACCCTGTCTTGCCGCTCCCGGGCCTGCCTTATAGGTTCGGGACAATAGGACGACTCGAGCGATCGCTTTACGGCATTGTCTTCAGATTCACGCGATTTGGCGTCCATGCATTCCTCCGATGCGATTTTACCGCAGATGAGCGGCATTTCTTTCATCATAAGATTTTATCTGCGCATCTATTATAATACAGCGTTAACTAAATTGTTCGGCATTTATTAAATAAGGGCGCGTGAGATTGGTACAGTACCGCGCGAGTAAGCAAGCGGCAGTATCATCAGTAAGCCGCTTGCTTACTCGCGCGGTACTGTACCGTCGTCCCAATGTTGTGGGTTTCGATTCAGGGCAAACGCCAAGAAACTTGGTTAACGCTGTAAGAATGCCTCGGCATGGCCTCAAATTAACGCCAATACTGACCTGGCGCATGTCTGTCATCGACGAAGTCGGAGGATTTATATGGTCAAAGTCATTTTGCCGTTTATAGTCGTAATAATGTTCGCATTACCCCACTTCAAGAAAGCGAATTCCGGCGCCGCAGCCGATAAAATCACAGCCGCTCAATTCAAGAACTTGATGCGGACGGTCGCCGCCGGCTGGAACGAAGGGGACGCTAAGAAGGCGGCTGATTGCTACACTGATGATGCGATTTACACCGAACCTCCGGACAGACAGGTCTACGTTGGACGGCAGGCGTTATATGAATTCTTCGGCGGCGACAAGAAGCCGGACCCGCCGATGAGAATGACCTGGCATAATCTCGGGTTTGACGAGGAGTCACAGACCGGGTTTGGAGAGTACACATTCCAGATGAATAACAGGTATCACGGGATAGCGATTGTGAAAATCAGGGGCGGCAAGATCAGCAACTGGAGAGAGTATCAATATAAATCCGATCTGGAGTGGAGAGAGTTCGTCAAGAAGAATAATTTTTAGATTGTTTTTCATATCGGTATACGGGCTAATAGAAGGCGGATGACGCCGATACGGTTTTCGATTGGCGGATGACCCATCCCTATCTTTCGAGGAATTGACGCGCTCATCGCTATTTCCACTCGCCCTGCAGGACGAAGGCCGCCCAATAGTAAGGCTCTCGCCACTGCTTCTGTTTCCAGATCGACAACTGAGCTTGACGTAACGCCCCGGCCGGCCGCAACCGCTCCGGCCCGAGCATTCCTTGATAAAATCGTTTCATCAGCTCGCTGGTGGCCCGATCGTCTACCTTCCACAAGCTTGCGACGACCCGCGGAGCCCCGGCGTACATAAACCCGCGCGTCAGCCCTACCAACCCCTCGCCTTTGATCTCTTTACCTAATCCGGTCTGGCATGCGCTCAGGGTCACCAGCTCCGCCGAAAGCGTCAAGTTATATATGTCCTGCAGCCAGAGAAATCCGTCCTGCGGCTTTCCCTCTTTGTCGACCAGCGACAGTACTATGCCCGACAACTCAGGGTGGATGTTATTGAGCAATCCGTGGGTGGCGAAATGTACAATGCGATATTCGCCCAGCTCCGGCCTTAGCGCGGTCGTTCGACTCGCCTCGAAATCCAGCGCCTGCATCCGCTCCCGCTCTGGAACCATGGCCGATATTGCCGCAGCCTCACGCCTTGTGCTAAGCAATCGCCCGAAACCACCTTCGCCGCTGATCACTCCTGTTTCCCGACCGGACCTCGTCATCTGCAGGAAACCGATGTCCGTCTCGTCCGAATCGGCGGATCTGGCTTTCCCTTTGGCTCCCGCCTTGCCCACATCCCGCCTGACTCTCGTGTCGTCATCCGTGAAGACCGGATCGGCCAGAACCGCGATCGACTTTTCCGCCGGCTTGCGTCCGGCTGTCTCACGCCGCAGTGTCCCGAGTGTGGAAGCCGACGGAAGGCTCACGATCTCGTGTTCGACGAATAATGGCTGCGGTTCGGCTCCGGATTTCCGCCCCTCGCTATTCTCGGGAGAAGGCGCGGGCAGAGCGGCGAAGGGGATGTACTGCAACGCGCCGTCGGCCACTATCGCCAACCGCTTCTTGCCGAGTTGGGAGGCGGCAGGGCCGAGCAACATCCAGCTCAACTCGGCGGCCTTGGGCCAGTAGCTCGCTCTGGCCTCTTTGACGCGAGCCTGGTATTTAGCCTCGGTGTCGCCGGGCTGCGGCTGCTGTGCGGTCAACAGCTCACGCACGCGGCGCGTCGCCTCTTCTATCTCCGCCCGCATCGGCAGTTGATGGCTCGTGATTGACGTTTGGCTAACTACGAAGAGGTAGCTCGCGTCATTCCCCAGAGAGTATTCCAGGAGCAGGGTGTCGGGATCCAACACCTGCTGCTGGATCTCCGCCAGACTCAGCGGCTGAGGTTGGGTCAAGGTGGCGTATCGTGGACTGCTCACGCGAATCTGCGCCCTTAACTCCTCGTATTCGGTAGTGATGGAGGCTAGCTCTTTGGCGGCGGCTTCGGCCTGTTCGGGAGTGTGCTTACGATTTAACAGGTTGGTCTGTGCGCTCGCTTTCGCAGCAAGTCTTTGCCGCAAGGAGCGTTCGCGCTCCAGCAGCGGACTATCAATTCCTTGACGAATGTCCGCGCGCGCTTCCGTCAGAAGTTCCAGCAATGAGCGCGCCCTGCCTCGCTCGATTACCGCCAGCGCAACAGCATCTATTCCCGCGGCCGGGTTCTGCCGGCGCTGCTCCATCAGCACGGCGATGTAAGATTCAAAGAAAGTCTGCCGGTTGGAAAAAAAGGAAGCGCGAAGTTCCTGGCCGGCGATATCCATGCGCAGTGATTCGACCAGACTGACAGCCTGTTCAATGACTTGGCGAGCCTGGGTCAGGTTGCCGCGTTTTTGCTCTACTCGAGCAATCCCCAGCAGAGTGTTGGCTTCTCCGTTGCGGTCGCCTACCGCACGCCGGAGCAGTAGCGCTTCGTTGAACTTCTCCAGCGCCTTCCGCGTCTCTCCCAGCGCGTAATAGACCGCGCCGACGTTGTTGAGCGTGGTGGCCTCCCCACTGCGGTCGCCTACCGCCTGCTTGATCGGCAGCGCTTCGTTGAACTTCTCCAGCGCCTTCTGCGTCTCTCCCAGCGCGTAATAGACCAGGCCGATGTTGTTGAGCGTGATGGCCTCCCCACTGCGGTCGCCTACCGCACGCCTGAGCGGCAGCGCTTCGTTGAATTTCTCCAGCGCTTTCCGCCCCTCTCCCAGCGCGTGATAGATCATGCCGATGTTGTTGAGCGTGACGGCCTCCCCACTGCGGTCGCCTACCGCACGCCTGAGCGGCAGCGCTTCGTT
>DATCXQ010000236.1:0-2891 GCA_036565725.1 Blastocatellia bacterium | reverse complement strand
GGGCCGGCGGACGCCCCGCCTCTCGCGCGGCTTCGCTACGAATTTCGAGCCTGCCACGATCCGGTTACGGAAGATGAGGCCCATTTCCTGGCGCGCTGCGGCGCATGGATGGCCGCCCGCCTCGCGCACGGAAGCCACTGGCGTTGCTGGGTGGTCGAAGAGGCGGGTAGATTGGTGGGCGCCATCTGGTTACAGATGATTGAGAAGATACCGAATCCTGGCGCCGAAACCGAAAACCATGGATACATCAGCAATCTCTATGTCGAGCCGCCGCGGCGAGGCGCCGGTCTCGGATCGATGCTTATAGACGCTTGCCTGCGCTTCTGCGAGAAGGAAGCCGTGGACGCCGTGATCCTGTGGCCGACGCCGCGCAGCCGTCGCCTGTATGAAAGGCATGGCTTCGACGTGCGCGAAGACATACTCGAACGACGATTGGGCCCGCCCCCCTCCCCGTAAGAGGAAAGTTCAAAATGAGTCATTTGTTTGCTTATCTCTCCAGAATGAAGTTCATCAGGCGATGGGGGCTGATGCGCACCACATACCCCGAGAACATCCAGGAGCATAGTCTGCGTGTCGCCATAATCGCTCACGCGTTGGCCATCATCCGTAACAGATTGTTCAACGGAAGCGTGAACCCGGAAAGAACAGCCGTGCTGGCGTTGTATCACGACGCTAACGAGGTGCTGACCGGCGATCTTCCCACGCCCGTCAAAAACTTCAATCCCGAGATCAGCGCCGCGTATAAAGAGATCGAGTCCGCAGCGGCGAAGAAGCTATTCGACATGGTCCCTGACGCCCTGAAAGAGGATTACCGGGCGCTTTTCATCGCCGATAACGACGATCGCGAGTCTTGGGAATTGGTGAAGGCGGCGGACAAGCTTTGCGCTTACATCAAGTGTCTGGAGGAGATCAGCGCGGGCAATCAGGAATTCGCGAAGGCGGAGAGGGCGATCAGAGCCACTATCGAAGCGCTAAATCTTCCGGAAGCGCAATACTTCCTGGACACGTTCGCGCCGAGTTTCAAACTGACATTGGATGAACTCGATTGATTTTGATCATCATCGGGATAGGAAGCGTTGGAAGAAGTAGATTTGAGATTGGTCACAGAACCAGAGGAAGCGCGCCTTCAAGCGCCGTCCGTTCCAATCGCGGGGCGGCCCCGCGCCCCCACCGCTTTACCCGGTGCGTAACCCGATAGGACAGCGTTCCGCCGTCGTCGCGGTCACTGCGTTCCAGCGGTCGAGGGATGCAGACGAATTCGACCTCCAGTTCCTCAGCCGTGACACGCGCCACAGAATAGCCGTGCCCGCCGACGTCGACGAAAGAGAGGTGAGGGGCGAGCTCCGGGTTTCGCTCCGCCAGCGCTTGACGCGCGTCGCCCGTCCTTTGTAGCGCGAGACTCGCGCGCACGCCGTGCATCAGCGAGAGGTTCATCGCCGACTGAGCGGGGGCTTCCGGCGCCGGTTTATAGACATAGATGGCCCGCAGCGGATGATCCTTGGGGAGACCATATTCCGCCGCCTCGAAGAGGCCGGGCGCCGACACCGAGCCGGTTACGAACTCGACGATCAATGGATCGAAACCTCGCGGCGGCAGAGACGCCGACACCAAGCCCGCCTGAAAAGAATGCCGGTCCCCGGCGATCGATACCAATCCGGTGATACCATCGCGTCGAATGACTTCCAGAATTTCGGCGCGCTCAGAAGCGTAGACAGACCAGTCATCGTCGCCAATCAGGGCATAACCCGCGCCCGGCCATTGCGGCCCGAGGTCTTTCGGAAGGTTCTGAAAATCAATGCGCATATCGAGCATTCCTACCGAATTGCCCCACAACTTCCAAGGCGCTTGCGATGCGCGTAGGCGGTTTAAGAACCACGCCTTTTGCGCGGCCCCGAGGATCGACTGCGGCGGCGCCTGCTTGCGCGGATTGGGCAGGTCCGCTCCGCCGAACCGGATCACCTCCGGCGGCCGTCCTCCGTTATAGCTCCGCCCGGCGTCCAGCGCCTCGACCACGTCTTGCGCGACGACATAGGGAAACCGCCTGGTCTGGAACGAGACCGCTTCAGGGCGATCCATAACGGGCTCCGACCGAAACGAGCGGTTGTCGGTCAGGATCAATTCCACATTCCGTCCCCATCGCAGCGTGCGAAACAGCTTGAGGCTGTTGATGGCCGCCAGGTTTCCGGGCTCCCGGCCCAGCCCGTGATCGTCGAAGTCGCGAATCGGCGCGTCGGCGACGGCGGGCGCTTTGTAGCGGTCGACAGGCTGATTTCCCGGTTTGGTCACCCTGGCCGGCTGATATTCGAACCAGGCCTGATTGGCGGCCACCTTGCGCGTCTGCGCCGGCCGCGCCCCGTCAAAATTCTGTTGGCTCTGCCAGCCTTTCCACGAAAACTCGTGGTTGTCCCACACGCAAACAAACGGCCAGCGGGCGCGGGCGTCCTGCAGGTCGGGGTCTGATAGATAGGCGCGGTAGAGCGCCCGATAGTCATCCACCGTGGTCGGGACATGGAAGTCACGAATCTTTTCGCCGTTCCCGAAACGGACGATGTCGCGCAGCCGCCGGGCGTACATGCCTTGAGGCCGGTCTTCCGGATACCAGACCACTTCATAGATGAAGTCGCCGAGATGCAGCACGAAGCCGAGTTGATCGTCCGCCGCCCTTTGCTCGTCCTCCCAGATCATCCGGCGGTAGGCCGTCGAAGCGCCCTGCTGTACGTTCTGACAGCTCATGAAGGCGAAGCGCACGGCCCGGCCATCCTTGTCGGAAGGCGCAGTGATCGTGCGGCCCACTCGGCTGCCGAAGCCACGCTCGTCGGTGAAGCGGTACCAGTAGACGCGCGCAGATTTAAGTCCCGCCGCCAGCACACGGCAGGTCCAGTCCGTCTCGG